>DATEQE010000175.1:0-2637 GCA_035272825.1 Actinomycetota bacterium | reverse complement strand
GAACAGAACGGCCGAGACGGCGGCCGAGGCTCCCCCGAGCAGGTCGTGACGCGCGGGCGGATCGGTCGCGCTCAGGCGAGTTCGATCCGCATTCGCTTGAAGGCCTTGCCCTTGTTCTCGGTCTTCGCGACGCGTACGTGCCCTACCTCGGCCGTCGAACGCACGTGGGTCCCACCGTCCGCCTGCTTGTCGAGTCCCTCGATCTCGATCACACGGATCGGGTCCACCGACTCGGGGATCAGGTTCACCTTCGTACGGATCAGGTTGGGATCGGCGAGCGCCTCGGCCCGCGGGAGGAAGCTGACCCGTACCGGGCGGTCGGCCGCGAGCTCCGCGTTCAGCTTCTCCTCGACCTCGCGACCGAACTCCGAGTCGATCGTCTCGAGTTCGAAGTCCATCCGCGCGACGCCGGGTTCCATGTTCCCGCCGGTCACCTTCACGTCGTAGTCACGGAACACCACCGCGGAGAGCGCGTGCAGCGCCGTGTGGGTCCGCATGAGGATGTGGCGACGATCCCAGTCGATCTCGGCCGTGACGGGGGCGCCGACGGGCGGTGGGTCCTCCTGGACCAGATGCACGAGCGCGCCATCGCGCTTGACGGTGTCCAGGACGCGCACCTCGCCTCCGTCCCACCGGAGCACGCCTGTGTCCCCGGGCTGGCCGCCGCTCCGCGCGTAGAAGACCGTCCGGTCCAGGACCATGCCCTCGTCCGCGACGTGCACGACGGTCGCTTCGCACGAACGCGCGTACGCGTCGGTCGCGCAGATCTCCTCGGTCACGCCCAAGAGCGTAGCCGACGCCGGAGCCGGCCCGGTCCCGCCGCCGGACGCACGGGAGAACGGCAAGAGACTCATCCCGAACCGTGAACGTGCCGAAACATGGATGGAGATGCTCCGACAGCTCGAACCTCGCTCGGTCGAGATCGTCGAGATCGATCTGGCCCAGACCGCCCGCGGCGTCGCCGCAGGTCTCGGCGCGTCTGATCGCGTGGTGATCGACATCCCGGAGGGCACTGTCGCCACGGACCGCAGTCTGATCGTGGAGATCCTGACGGACATGTTGGATCAGGCGCTGAGGAGCTCAACGGGTCCGTCGCCGGTGACGGTCTGCGCCGACAGCGACAAGTCTGGCCTTCGACTGTGGATCGGCGCGGATGGCGTGCATCTCGCGAGAGCCGTTCGCGAGGGCGTGCGGGGTCGCGTCGAGTTCACGAGTGCAGAGCGCCAGGAGGGTTCATCCGCAACGGCTGCCTGAGCCACAGCCGCACCGGTTCAGCCGCTCGCGATGAAGGCGGAGACGCGCGCGACGAGCTCGGGGATCCGCCGGAGCAGCTCCTCCTGGCTCCGGAGCGCGATCAGCTCGGCGTTCGGCAACAGCTTCGAGAGGAGCCGGCCGAGCTCGGCCGGGTGGATCTCGTCGCCCTCGATCGTCACGACGATCGTCGGCGTCGCGACGTCGCGCAGCAGCTCGCGGTCCGGGATCGGCCAGTCCTCGACCACGCCGTGGATCGCACGGGCGAGCCCGTCGGGATCGTCGTGCTGCCACAGCACGCGGTCGAGCTCCAGGCGCCACGGCGTCTCGACGTACTCGGCCACGCGGGCCGGATCGTTCAGCACGGTCTCGAGCGCCTCCCGCGGCGTCTTGCCCTCCAGGTCCTCGGCGAGCAGGTGGTAGCGGTTCGCCAGCCCGAACGGCAGGTCCAGCCCCGCCGGCAGCAGCCAGACCATCCGTTCGAACCGGTCGGGTTCGCGGCACACGAGGTTCCCGATCGCGCCCGCGCCGAGCGAGGTCCCCACGGCGACCGTCGCTCCGAATGCGTCCGCCACGGCGTCGAGGTCGCGCGCGAAGTCCTCGAACCGGAACGCCTTGGGGTCCCGCGGCGAGCTCGAACGGCCGTGCCCACGGAAATCGAACCTCACCTTGGTCCCGGGCACCAGCGGCGTGAAGGCGGCGAGCTCGTTGCGGTTGTTCGTCAGCCCGTGCGCGAAGACGGTGACGGGCTCGCCCTCGCCCTCCACCTCGCAGAACAGCGTGGCGTCGTCGCTGCGGACCTCGGGCACGAGCTCAACCTACCGAAGCCCCGGTCGTACGATGCGCCGGGATGGCCGACGTCACCGTGATGCGCAGGGCGGACGGGGACCCGATGCGGTTCGACGTGGCCGTGCGCGAGGGCGACGCCACCACCGAGCACGACGTCACCGTGTCCGAAGCGGACCTCGAGCGGCTCGGGGCGGGCCGATCGCCCGAGGCGTTCGTTCGCGACTGCTTCGCGTTCCTGCTCGAACGCGAGCCGAAGGAGTCGATCCTGTCGTCGTTCGACGTGGGCGTGATCGGTCGCTACTTCCCCGAGTTCGAGCGCGAGATCGCCGACCGCTAACCGTCGTCGGCGGCCGAGCCCGGCCTCCGCTCGATCTCAGCCGAGCGCGGCGAGCGCCCGGCGGGCCTGGTCCAGGTGGAATCGGTCGTGGCCGGCCGCGAGGTTGAACGTGAGATCGAGGCTCTCGGGTCCGCGCTCCGTGTGCAGGCCGACGCGGGCCCGCTCCTGCTCGGTCGAGCGGGCCCACAGCGCGAGGTTCGCGCGCCGGAGGGCCTCGAACGTCTCGAGCAGCACCTCCGGGTCGTCCTCGTTGTGGTGGA
>DATEQE010000174.1:0-7494 GCA_035272825.1 Actinomycetota bacterium | reverse complement strand
AGGGTCATCGACCGATGCCCCAGACCCTCCTGCGCTTGTCGGTGGTCGTCTTCCTGTTCGCGCTAATCGGGACCTCGTGCGGCGACGACGCGCCCGAATGGACCCCGTTGCCACCGCTCGACTACGGGGAGGCCCCGGCGGCCGTGGACGCGGGCGCGTTCGAGACGGCGACGCCGATCAAGCACGTCGTGTTCGTGATCAAGGAGAACCGGACGTTCGACAACATGTTCGGGCTGTTCCCCGGCGCGAACGGCGTGACGGTCGGGACGGACCAGGGCGAACCCCGGACGCTCACGCCGGCCGTCGACCGCCTCGACATGGACATCCGCCACTGCTACGACTGCGCCCTGCAGGCGTGGGACGAGGGCAAGATGGACGGGTTCGCCACGATCAGCGAGACGGCGGACGAGTTCGCGTACACGCAGTTCCAGCGCGGTGACCTGCCGAACTACTGGCGGTGGGCCTCGTCGTACGTCCTGGGGGACAACTTCTTCGCGAGCGCGCAGGGCCCGTCGTTCCCCAATCACCTCTTCACGATCGCCGCCCAGTCGGGCGGCACGCACGAGAACGTGTACCAGGACATCGATGAGCTCCGCGAGCGCCATCAGACGACCGGACTGTTCAAGGCCTGGGGCTGCGACTCGATGGAGGACGCCTACGCGGTCGTCGTCGACAGCGAGGGTGTCAAGAAGAAGGTCCCGCCGTGCTTCGACTTCCTCACCGAGGGCGACCTGCTCACCGAGGCGAAGATCCCGTGGGCCTACTACGCCGCCACCCAGTACCAGAACGGCTACCTCTGGTCCGCCTACGACGCGATCCGTCACGTCCGCGAGAACGAGGCCTACTGGCAGACCCACATCTTCCCGGTCGACGGGTTCGCCGAGCAGGCGCGGGCGGGGCTGCTGCCGCCCGTCACGTGGGTGACCCCGCGGTTCGAGCTCTCGGAGCATCCCGAGTACAGCATGTGTCACGGCGAGAACTGGACCACCGAGATCGTGAACGCGGTGATGGAGAGCCCCGAGTGGGACTCGACCGCGATCTTCATCACCTGGGACGACTACGGGGGCTTCTACGACCACGTGCCCCCGCCGCAGGTCGACGGCTTCGGCTTCGGGATCCGGGTCCCGCTGCTGGTGATCAGCCCCTACGCGAAGGAGGGGTTCGTGAGCCACGAGCTCGGGGAGTTCTCCAGCGTGCTGCGGTTCATCGAGGACAACTGGGGGCTCACCCAGCTCACGCACCGAGACCGCGACGCGACGCCGCTGCTCTCGGCGTTCGATTTCGAGCAGGCACCGCGACCGCCGGATCCGCTCCCCCTCCGCACCAATTGCGTCGGCCCGAAGTTCCCCGACGACTAGTCGCCGGGCTTGCCGATCGTTCGCAGCAGGGGCCAGCTGGCGGCGAACTGCGACGTGGACGTGCCGTACGGACAGTCGTCCCTCAGCGGCAGCACCAGCTTGTCGAAGTTCGGGTGCTCGAAGTCGAACGCCCCCGAGAGCGGGTCGGCCTGCCCGTCGCGGTCGGACATCGGCTCGAGCCCGAACAGCCGCTCGATGAAGGCCAGCACCGAGGAGAACTCGTACGTCGTGCCGTCCACCACGCCGCCGTCGGGATTCGAACCCTGCCTCGCGTACGGGCTGATGATTAAGGCCGGCGTGCGCGGACCTAGCCCCATGACGTCGTACTGCGGCGGCTCGACGGGGTCGTAGAACCCTCCGAAGTCGTCCCAGACCACGACGATCGCCGTCGATCGCCAGTACTCGCTCCGCATGATCGTGTTGACCTGGTGGACCGTCCAATTCTCCCCGGCGCACGTGCTCTTCCCACCGCCGGGGTGCTCGTTGTAAGACTCGGGCGGGATGACCCACGAGACTGCGGACATCTCACCCTGCTTCACGTCTTTGACGAAGTTCGAGGGCTCCAGGACGTTGTCCCACATCGGCCCATACCGAACGTGACGGATCATCTGCATGACGTTCATCCACGCGTTCTCGCCCGCGTAGTACTTCCAGGAGATGCCCTCCTGCTCGAGCTGGTCGGGCAGCACGGGGATGTTGAAGCACAGGCGGATGCTCCCCCAGAAGTCGGCGATGTCGTAGACGTTGGACCCGTTCTCGGTGATCCGGCGCTCGAGCTGCAGGATCTCGTCCTCGTGCTGGCGCACGTCGCGAGGCACGAACCGCGTCGCGTCCTCCGTGGGGTCGTCGCAGTAGTTCCCCTCGTGATCGGTGGTCGACTTGTTGTCGACGATGAAGTTCGACTGGGCGGCCACCGCGTACAGGTGTTCGGGCAGCGTAGGACCGTACATCGGCGTGAAGAAGTGGTCGGCAAGCACGAAACGGTCGGCATAGGCCCAGTAGTTCGGGATGCCTTTGCGATCGAGGTAGGAGTAGTTCGTCATGTCCGCCCCATACAGGTCCGCGTTCTCCGACTGAGGGATCGGGCCGTTCATGTGATTGAACCCGTTCATCTTGCCGCCGTTGATCGCCGTCAGACCGCAGCGGAAGCAATGCGTCAGGTCGTGCGGATAGATGTCGGGCCCCTTCGTGAGCTGCACGACGGGCCCGTCCCGACAACCGTCTTCGTCGCAACGGATCGTCCCGCCCTCGATGGCGCCCTCCGCGCCGGGGTAGGTCGCGAAGTAGTTGTTGAACGTCCGGTTCTCCTTGACGATGAAGACGACGTGCTCGATCGGCGTCTGGCCGGGGACGATCGTCCCGCCGACGTTGCCGGAGGACCCGCCGGCGCCGGTCCCGCCGCTCGAACCGGTCTCGGTTGACGTCCCGCCGGGCGGTCCGGTCGATGCCCCGTCCTCGTCGCCGCGGGTCGAGGACAATCCCAACGCCGCGATGGCCACCACGACGACGCCGAGGAACACCGCGAAGCCACGCCGCCGCGCAGCCCGCCGTCGGTCGAACCGCAGCCGCCTTCGTGGGATCGGCACGCGCGAACCGGGTCCGGATGGTGCGCTCATGGCCGCCTAGCCTATCGACGCGTCTTCCGAAGGCGGCGCGTTCTCCGCGACGCCAGCGACTCGACCAGCACGAGCCCGCCCAGCACCGCCAGCGCGATCGGGACGCTCGTCCCGGATCGGTCCCCGAACCCCGGCGGCACCGGCGAGCAGAGCTCCCGCAGACGCGCTCGTCGGTCGTCGAGCACCGGCCGCATCGCCGGGACGCCGGCCAGGTTGTCGAGCTCGAACGGATCGGCGACGAGGTTGTAAAGCTCCTCCTCGCCCGTCGAGTACCGCACGTACGTCCAGCGCTCCGAACGCACGGCGCAGAACGTGGGGATCGGGTTCGTGCCCTCCATGTGCTCGATCAGAAAGTCCGAGCGCCACGAGCTCCGTTCACCCCTGAGCAACGGCAGGAGGCTCCGGCCGTCGGTCGGAGGTCGCGGGACCCCGGCCGCGTCGGCGATCGTCGGCGCGAGGTCGATGTTCAGGGCGAGGACGCCGGGCAGCCCGGTCCCGGGCGTCCACCCGGCCGCGTCCCAACGCATCACGAGCGGGACGCGGATCGATCCCTCGTACGGCGCCTCCTTCTTGGTCCACCGATGTTCCCCGTGCAGGATCCCGTTGTCCGAGGTGAACACGATCAGCGTGTTCTCCAGCCGCCCGGCGCGCTGAAGCGCGTCGAGGACCCGACCGATCGCGCGGTCCACGCCGAGCAGCGACCGGTACTGGTCCGCCCGGAACGCGTCGATCGCCGCCTCCTGCGAGGCCGTGAACGGTGGCAGGTCGCGGACCCACGCGGGCTTGTCCGACACGTCGGCCTCGTCGAACGACGGCGGCCGCGCCGGGGGCAGGTCGGCGAAGGCGTCCTCGTCGCCGGGGGACGGGATCGCGGGCTCGTGCGGCGCCGACGTGGCGAGCTCCAGGAACAGAGGCCCGGTCGAAGCCTCCACGAACGCGACCGCCTCGTCGGCGAGCACCTCGGTCGCGTGGTCCGTCGGACCGTGCCCGAACCCCCGCAGCGAGCCGTCGATCGTCAGGGTGTAGTCCACCGGCGCCGAATGCACGAAGGCCACCCATCGGTCCCACCCCGGCGGGACGTACCCGGTCACCGCCGCGTGCTGATACCCGTCGAGGTACTTGCCAAACAGCCCGGTCCGGTAGCCCGCGTCGTGCAGCCACGTCGCGAGCGTCGAGCCGTCGTGGAACCACTCGAACCGGCCGAACGGCGGTATCTGCCGGTAGACCAGGTGGGTGTGGGAATAGTCGCCGGTCAGGATGCTCGCGCGGCTGGGGCAGCAGAGCGGGTTGACGACGAAGGCGTCGGGGAACGTCACGCCGGCGCCGGCGAGCCGCTCCGACAGGATCGGCATCGCCCACAGGGTGTCCCATCGTTGATCGTCGGTCACGATCAGGACGATGTCGGGCGGTGCCCCCGTCTCGGAGACGGCCGACACAAGAGCGGTCGCCGAAGAGGCCCGGGCGTCGTTATCGGCCGGGGCGACGAGCAGCAACGCCCCCAGGGCGATCGCGGCAACGTGCCTCACGCGCTCCGGTATGCCTCGAGGGTCGCGGCCAGCCGCGACACGTCGCCCTCGAACGTCGGAGCATCCACCACGTTCACGAGCTCGTTGGGGTCGTCCCGGAGCGCGTAGAGCTCGCGCTCCCCCGTCCCGAGCTCGATGTAGGCGAACCGCCGGGTGCGGATCTCCCACCACGCGGGGATCGCCGGGTCACCGACCCATTCGGCGAACACCTCGCCCGGCAGCCCCTCCCGGCTGCCGGTCGAGAGCAGCGGCACAAGGCTGACCCCGTCGAACGGGGTGTGGGTCGACGCGCCCGAGAGCTCGGCGATCGTCGGGGCGATGTCGGCGGCGGAGACGATCGCTCGTTCGGTCCGATGCGGGGCACCGGGCATCCGGATCATGAAGGGGACGCCCAGGCAGGCCCGGTAGGGACAGCTCTTCTTGGTCCACCGGTGTTCCCCGAACGCGAGCCCATTGTCCGAGGTGAAGACCACGACCGTCTCGGCGAGCTCACCCCGCGCGCGTACCGCGTTCATGATCTGGTAGATCGCGTCGTCGACCGCGAGGAGCGCCGCGTACGACTCCCTGCGGTGCTCACGCAACGCCGATCGCTGCGCGTCGCCCATCGGGGCGAGACGGCGGACCCAGGCCGGCTTGTCGGAGACGTCGGGCTCCCCCACGGACGGCGGCATGGGCACCGCCAGCCCCGAGAACGCCCCCTCGTCGCGGGGCGCCGCGACCCAGGGCGGGTGTGGCGCCGTCGGGGCGAACCACAAGAAGTAGGGCCGATCGGTCGGGGCCTCGCGGACGAACTCGGTCGCCTGATCGGCGAGGACGTCGGTCGCGTGGTCGGCGTCGGTGTGCCCGTACCGAACGACGTGGTCCTGCTCGAACATCGAGTAGTCGTAGTACAGGCTCCTCCCCGGACCGTGCTCACGCCCCCACCACCGGTCCCACCCGGCCGGGACGAACGCCGGCCGGTCGAAGGGGTACATGTTCAGGTACTTGCCGACCAGCCCGGTGTGGTAGCCGGCGTCGTGAAGCCACGTCGCGAGCGTCGAGCCGTCGTCGAACAGGTGCGCGTCCTCGTTGTCCCGGACGCCGGTGTGGTGCGAGAACCGTCCGGTGAGCATCGTCACCCGCGACGGACAGCACAGCGGCGTGTTGACGTACCCGTTCTCGAACACGATCCAGTGGTCCCTCGGATCGAGCGCCCGGCGCTGGAGGAACGGCATCACCTCGTACGGGTTCGGGATCGAGTCGTCCGACTGGTCGTCCGTCACGATCACGATCACGTTCGGTCGGGGATCCGCCGTGCCACTAACCTCCGGGAGCGCCGCCACGCTCCACCCCAGGGCGAGGACGGCGAGCCCGACCGCCAGGCCGGGGCGGACGCCGGGACGCGATCGTGCCGGGCTCGGCGCGACACCCCGTGCGCTCATCCGAGCTTCCGGAGCTTCCAGATGTTCTCGCCGGGCCACCGACGGGCCCACGCGACCGGCGCGAAGTCCGGATACGTGGTCCGGGGGCGGGCGGGCGGCCGGAGCTCGATCAGGTCGAGCACCTCGAACCCGTTCGACCGGAACAGCCGGATCCACTCGCCGTAGGCCAGCTGGAACTCGACCGTCTCCCATGTCGCCCGGCGCAGGCCGAAGTAGGTGCGGACCAGCTCGGGACCCGGCGGTTGCTCGCCGTCGCCCCAGCACAGCCAGATCAGCGGGCTCGCGATGTTGAAGGCGAACGCACCGCCCGGAGGCAGCAGCCGGGCGACCTCGGGCACCGTCAGGTACGGATCGGCGAACGTCATGGCCCCGTGATCGCAGAACACGATGTCGAAGCTCTCGTCCGCGAACGGCGCGCGTTCGGCGTTGGCGTTCACGAACGGCACCGGCTGCGAGGCCTCACCGGCGAGCCGGCGGGCGTGGGCGAGCTGGCGGATCGACAGATCCAACCCCACCGAGCGAGCTCCCCGGCGCGCCAGCGCGATCGACCACTGGCCGCCACCGCACCCGAGCTCGAGCACTCGCTTGCCGGTGATGTCGCCGAGGATGTCCAGCTCGGACTCCGGGATCGCCCAGGTCCCCCACGCCGGACGGTCGAAGCGGTTGAGCTGCGAGCCGTGCTCGCGCTGGTAGTCGTCCGCCTCGCGGTTCCAGTTCGCGCGGTTGCGGCGGATGTAGGCGGGCTGGGCCTGGGCGCTCGGCCGGGAGGCGCTCACCGGTGCGACGGGTGTGCTCCGGCGAGCGGTGCTCACCGGTCGAGCCATCCGGCAGCGCGATCGTGCTCGTCGGCGACCAGTCCCGCGGCAATCGACAGGGCGACCTCGGCCGGCCGGCGTCCGCCGAGGTCGAGGCCGAGCGGGGATCGGATGCGCGCGAGTTCTTCGTCGCCGAAGCCCATAGAACGCAGCTCCTCGACGTACGGCCCCACGTGGCGACGACTCCCCATCACGCCGATGAACCGCGCCGGTGAACGCAGCGCCCCGGCGAGCGCCGCGGCGATCCCCGGCGCGTCGTGGTCGGTGAAGACCAGGCGGGTCTCGGCGTCGATCTCGACGTCGCCGAGCTCGCGCGCGACCGGCATCGAGTTCGCATCGGCATCCGTGACGCGTTCCCGACGCGTCTCGACCAGGATGGGCGCGAACCCGAGGCCCGGCGCGAGCCGCGCCAGCTCGCGGGCCACGTCGGTGGCCGAGACGACCACGAGGGCCGGCGCCCGCCGCGACGGCTCGAGGTACACCTCGACGTCGCCGAGCTCGTGGTGGTACGTGCGGAGACCGGGTTCGCCCGACGCGAGGATCTCGGCGGCATCGTTGACGACCGCCTCGTCGAACTCGGCGCACCCGAGCGTCCCGTGGACCTCGCCGCCCGGGACGATCCGCATCGAGCTGCCGACCGCGCAGGGCGGCGAGCCGTGCACCTTGACCGCCTTGGCCTCCACGGAGCCGACCACCGCGGACGCAGGCCGCTTCGCCTCGTCTCCGTCGGCGTGACCCGTCGGGTGCGCCCCCGTCCG
>DATEQE010000173.1:0-13428 GCA_035272825.1 Actinomycetota bacterium | reverse complement strand
TGGCCGACCTGTCGCGCCACATCCGGATCCCGCTCGAGGTCGACTTCATGGCAGTCGCGTCGTACGGGGCTGCCACCAAGACGTCGGGCGTGGTTCGGATCCTCAAGGACCTGGACCACGATCTCGAGGGGCGTCACGTCCTGCTGATCGAGGACATCGTGGACTCGGGGCTCACGCTCAACTACCTGCTGAAGAACCTGCGAGGCCGTCGCCCCGCGAGCCTCGAGGTGTGCGCGCTGTTGAAGAAGACCGGGATCCAGCGGGTCCACCTGGACGTGAAGTACGTGGGCTTCGAGATCCCGCCAGACTTCGTCGTCGGGTACGGTCTCGATTTCGCCGAACGCTTCCGCAACCTCCCGTACGTCGGGCTCCTCAAGCCCGAGGCGTACACCGACGTCTGAGCCAAGGAAACGCAGCAGGAACGCGGGCCGCGCCGGGCGCGTCCAAGCGTCGTGCAGCGCGTCCTCGTCGTCATCGTGCTCCTGTCGCTCACGCTCCTCGCCGGCTGTGCTCGGGGATCGAACGAGGGTTCGGACGAGCGGGCCGGCACGATTCGCGGTTCGGTCCTGCTCGCGCCGACGTGTCCCGTGGAGAGCACCGAGAGCCCGTGTCCGGGCCGTCCGCTCGCCGGGGTGCCGGTGCGCGTCGTGGACGCAGACGGCAATGTGCGGGCGAGCGCGGTGAGCGGTGACGACGGTGCGTTCACGATCGACGTGGCACCTGGGAGCTACCTGTTGACCGCATCGATCGAGGAGGATCCCGCGCGGTCGGTGAAGCCGGTCCGGGTAGCGGTGCGTGCGGGCGAGGTCGTGGATATGGACGTGCTGGTGGACAGCGGCATCCGCTGATCGGGGGTATCGGCAGAAGCCAACCCAGGTGCTACCATCGCGCAGGGCTCGGGCCGTCGGGAGACGCGCGGGCCCCGTAGCGTCTCCCCGGTCCGCAGGTGTCGAAAGGAGCACATCCCCTGGCAACCGACCCCGGGTCGCCCTACCGGCGGCTCGTCCGTGGTCCGGCGATCTACGTCCTGGTCGTCCTCGCGGCCATTTGGCTCTTCCTGCTGTTCGCCAACCGCGGCGCGACCTCCGAGCAGCTCTCGTTCAGCGAGTTCCAGGACGAGGTCGCCGCCGGCAACGTCGACACCGCGAACTTCCTGCTGGGCGACGGCGTGATCGAGGGCGAGCTCTCCGACGGCAGCCCGTACCGTGTCGCCTACGTCGAGGGAACCGAGGACACGCTCACCGAGGATCTGCAGAAGAACGGAGTGGACATCTCGGCCGACCCGCAGAAGGGATCGGCGGTGGTCGGGTTCCTGTTCCAGCTGATCCCCGTGATCCTGATCGTCGGCGCATTCATCTTCATCATGAACCAGTCGCAGGGCGGCGGCGGGCGCGTGATGCAGTTCG
Organism: Actinomycetota bacterium; assembly: GCA_035272825.1. Taxonomy (GTDB): domain Bacteria; phylum Actinomycetota; class UBA4738; order UBA4738; family HRBIN12; genus DASSJM01. The sequence goes on along the minus strand of DATEQE010000173.1, from coordinate 12,022 downwards.
GCAAGGCGCGCGCGAAGCTCGTCACGAAGGACCAGCCCAAGACCACGTTCGGCGACGTCGCGGGCGTCGACGAGGCGATCGAGGAGCTGCAGGAGGTCAAGGAGTACCTGGCCAACCCGGCCAAGTTCCAGGCGATGGGCGCCAAGATCCCGCGCGGCGTCCTGCTGTTCGGCCCGCCGGGGTCGGGCAAGACGCTGCTGGCTCGGGCCGTGGCCGGGGAGGCCGGCGTCCCCTTCTACTCGATCTCGGGGTCGGACTTCGTCGAGATGTTCGTCGGCGTCGGCGCCGCCCGGGTCCGCGACCTGTTCGAGCAGGCGAAGCAGAGCGCGCCCGCGATCGTGTTCATCGACGAGATCGATGCCGTCGGCCGCCACCGCGGCGCCGGCCTCGGCGGCGGGCACGACGAGCGCGAGCAGACGCTCAACCAACTCCTCGTCGAGATGGACGGGTTCGACCAGCGCACCGCGGTGATCCTTATGGCGGCGACCAACCGGCCCGACATCCTCGACCCCGCCCTGCTGCGGCCCGGACGCTTCGACCGCCAGATCGTCGTGGACCGACCCGATCTCGAGGGGCGCAAGGGGATCCTGAAGGTCCACGCCCGCGGCAAACCGTTCGACGAGACCGTCGACCTCACCACGATCGCCCGCCGCACCCCGGGGTTCACGGGCGCCGACCTCTCGAACGTGATCAACGAGTCAGCGTTGCTCGCCGCTCGCTGGGGCAAGAAGGCGATCTCGATGAAGGAGGTCGAGGAGGCGATCGACCGCGTGATGGCCGGCCCCGAACGCAAGACGCGCGTGATGAGCGAGCGCGAGAAACGGGTGATCGCCTACCACGAGGGCGGGCACGCGCTCGTGGCCCACATCCTGCCGAACACCGACCCGGTCCACAAGATCAGCGTGATCCCGCGGGGCCGCGCGCTCGGGTACACGCTCACGTTGCCGGAGGAGGACAAGTTCCTGATGACCCGCGAGGAGCTCGCGGACGAGCTGGCGATGCTCATGGGCGGCCGCGTCGCGGAGGAGCTCATCGTCGGCGACATCACGACCGGCGCCGCGAACGACATCGAGCGGGCGACCAAGGTGGCCCGGCAGATGGTGACCGAGTACGGGATGTCGGACACGATCGGGCCGCAGACGCTCGGGCAGAAGCAGCACGAGGTCTTCCTCGGGCGGGACTTCCAGACCCAGCCCGACTACTCGGACCAGGTTGCGTTCGAGATCGACAACGAGGTTCGCCGGATGATCGACGAGGCCCACGACGAGGCGCTCGAGATCCTCCAGGGTCACCGCGCCAAGCTCGACGAGCTCGCGACGATGCTGGTCGAGCGCGAGACGCTCGGGCGCGACGAGGTCGAGAGCTTCCTGTCGGATATCCCCAAGCGCCCGCAGCGCGACATATCAGTCCGCGGCGCCGGCCTCGCGGTGTCGCGGCGCGCGATCCGGACCAGCGGCCAGCCGAGCACACCAGGGACGATCCCGCCCAAGCCCGTCGGGTAGGCTTCGCGGCGCGATGGCCGGGGAACGCTGGGCGACGTTCGACTGCTACGGGACGTTGATCGACTGGATGGGCGGGATCCGCGACACCCTGTCCGACCTGTGGCCCGAGCACGACGCCGAGCTCCTCCTCTCGGCGTACCACGAGATCGAGCCGGAGGTGCAGCGAGGCCGAGCGTTGCCCTACCGGCAGGTGCTCGCCGAGTCGCTCGAACGCGTCGCGCACCGCGAGGGGCTCGAGCTCGCCGACGACGACCGCCAGGCGCTCGGCGACTCCCTGCCGACCTGGCCGCCGTTCGACGAGGTCCCGGCCTCACTCGCCGAGCTCCGGTCGCGAGGGTGGCAGATCGGCATCCTGTCGAACACGGACCCCGAGTTCATCGCCGCCTCGCTCGAGGCCATCGGCGTCCCCGTCGATCTCGAGATCACGGCCGCCGAGGCCGGTTCGTACAAGCCGGCGCACGGGCATTGGGAGCGGTTCTTCGAGCAGACGGGCGCCGAGCGCGACCGGCACGTGCATGTGGCGGCGTCGCTGTTCCACGACATCGCGCCGGCCCACGAGCTCGGGCTGCGGGCCGTCTGGATCAATCGCTTGCGCGAGAGCTCGGACCTACCGCGCGCGGCCGAGCTCGCAGACCTGTCGAAGCTGCCCGAGACGCTTGACGACCTGGTGGGCGCCTGATGGCCGAGATCGACCGCGCGAAGATCGAGGCGGCGGTGCGGATGATCCTGGAGGGGATCGGCGACGACCCCGACCGCGAGGGCGTGCTCGACACCCCCCGGCGAGTCGCCGACATGTACGGCGAGATCTTCGAGGGGGTCGGTGTCGACCCGACCCCGGTCGCGACCGTGGTGCCAGGCGCGAACTTCGACGAGATGATCATGGTCAAGGACATCCCGCTCCAGAGCCTGTGCGAGCACCACTTGCTGCCGTTCAACGGGCATGCGCACGTCGCCTACATCCCGAACAAGGACGGGCGCATCACGGGCCTGTCGAAGGTCGCGCGGGTGGTCGACATCCTCGCCAAGCGCCCGCAGGTGCAGGAACGGCTCACCACCGAGATCGCCGACACGATCGAGGCGGCGCTCGAGCCCCGGGGCGTGTTCGTCGTGATCGAGGCCGAGCACCTGTGCATGACGATGCGCGGCGTGAAAAAGCCGGGTTCGGTCACGGTGACCTCGGCCGTGCGAGGGCTGTTCCGCAACGACGCCCGAACCCGTCAGGAAGCGCTGCACCACATCGGCAAGTAGCGCAGTTCGTGGAACCGCGACCACGTTCCGGCCGGTCCTTCCACCCTGTCATGACGAGCGCGGATCGCGTGCCTGCGGGAGTCTCCCGCACGGACCGGATCGAGCGCCTGTACCGGAAACGGGGCAGTTCCATCTGGCGAGGGCTCCTGGCGTTCTCGGGCGACCCGGAGGTGGCGAGCGACGCCGTGGCGGAGGCGTTCGCGCAGGTCCTCAGGCGAGGCGACGAGGTCCGCGATCCGGAGCGCTGGGTCTGCGATCGGCGTTTCGGATCGCGGCGGGCGAGCTGAAGGAGCGGAGGGAAGAGCGTGGAGGGGCTGGGCAGATCGTGGGCCCGGCCGGCGGTTCGTAGCCGTCCGGAAGAGCCGGACTGAGGTCGGGTCGGCGCGGCTACGATGAGTGGGTGGGCGGTCCCATCTGGCGCATCGGCGAGCGCGTGTTCGACTGCTCCGAGCGCACCCTCGTCATGGGGATCCTCAACGTCACGCCGGACTCCTTCTCCGACGGCGGGAGGTTCCTCGACCGAGCCACCGCGGTCGCGCACGCGACGCGGATGGTCGACGACGGCGCCGACATCCTGGACGTCGGCGGCGAGTCCACCCGACCGGGCTCGACCCCCGTCTCGGCGGATGAGGAGCTGGAGCGCGTCCATCCCGTGATCGAGCGGCTCGCCGAGCTCCACCCCGCGGTCCCGATCTCGATCGACACGCGGAAGACGGACGTTGCGGCCGAGGCGCTGGACGCCGGTGCCACGATCGTGAACGACGTGTCGGCCGGCGCCGACCCGGCGATGTTCGACCTCGTTCGAGATCGCGAGGCCGCCGTCGTCCTGATGCACATGCAGGGCGATCCGACGACGATGCAGGAGGGCCCGCACTACGACGATGTGGTCGGCGAGGTGCACGAGTACCTCCGGCAGCGGATCGAGGCGGCCGAGCTTGCCGGGATCGACCCTGAGCGGATCGCGATCGATCCGGGGATCGGGTTCGGCAAGGACCTCGACCACAACCTCGAGCTGATGCACGGGGTCGACGCGCTCCTCGACCTGGGGCGGCCCGTGTTGGTCGGCCCGTCGCGGAAGAAGTTCATCGGCACGATCCTCGATCTGCCGGAGGAGGAGCGCGTCGAGGGCACCGTGGGCGCGGTCGTGTGGATGCTCGCCCGTGGAGCACACCTCGTCCGCGTGCACGACGTCAAGGAGGTCGTCCGCGCGGTCCGGGTGTCGGATGCGATCGCGAGGGCCGGCCGATGACCTGGACCGAGAAGCGCCGGGTGACGATCCCGGACGGCGAGCTCGCGCTCGTCGAGGCGGGAGACGCGGAGGCGCCCCCCGTCGTGCTGCTGTCGGGCGGCTTCACGTCCTCGTACCTGTGGCGCGGGCCGACCCCGCTCCTCTCGCCATGGATGCGGGTGATCGCGCCCGATCTGCTTGGGTCGGGTGATTCGGACTCGCCGGAGGGCGCCGACCTCCGCCTGCCGGCTCAGGCGGCCAACGTCCGATCGCTGCTGGAAGCGCTCGGCATCGAACGCTTCGCGCTGGTCGGCCACGGCCGAGGTGGAGGTGTCGCGCAGCTCCTCGCGATCGAGGGCGGGGTGGAGGCGCTCGTGCTCATCGATTCGATCGCGTTCGACGCATGGCCCTCGCCCCAGATCCTCGAGCTCCGGTCGCGCGTGGGCGACGTGGACGCCGCCTTCGTCCGCTCGTGGTTCGACACGTTCTTCGACGCCGGGATGGGGCACCGCGAACGCCTCTCGGACGCCGACCTCCAGGAATACCGACGCCCGTTCGAGCGCGCCGATGGCGTGCAACGCTTCACTCGGATCGCCTCGGACTTCGACGGCGAGGGTCTCATCGGGTTGGAACCCCGCCTCGCCGAGCTCGAGATCCCGGCGTTCGTGCTGTGGGGGGAGGACGACGCGTTCCTGCCGGCCGAGCTCGCCGAACGCCTGGGTGACGCACTGCCGTGGGCGTCGGTGGCGCTCGTGCCCGGATGCGGCCACTTCCTGCTCGAGGATGCTCCCGAGACCGTCGCGCCGCTGATCGTGCAGTGGCTCCGGACCCAGTACCTCCGGCTGCCGCAAGCGCATGCGCACGACGAGGGGGCGGTGACCGTGGAGCTCGGCCGACGTCCGCCGGAGGACGGCCGATGGTGACCTCGCGTCTGTTCCTGACCGGGATCGCGGCCTCGGGACGTCACGGCGCGAACCCGGGGGAGAAGGACCGGGCCCAGGACTTCGTCGTGGACCTGGACGTCGAGGTCGAGGTCGGCGACGACGAGCTCACGTCGACCGCCGATTACCGGACGGTGATCCGCACCGCGCGCGAGACCGTCGAGCGGGACTCGTTCGACCTGCTCGAGTCGCTCGCGCACGCAGTCGCGAAGGACGTGCTCGCGCTCGACGGCGTCGTCAAGGTGAGCGCGATCGTGCACAAGCCCGCCGCCGCGCGTTCGAACGAGGTCCAGGGCATCGCGGCGGCCGCGACCGTCGAGCCGTGACGTGGGGACGACCGCATACCTCGCACTCGGCTCGAACCTGGGGGACCGCCTCGAGCACCTGCGTGCGGCCGCGAGGAAGCTCGACGCGACGCGGGGGATCGACGTCCTGCGCTCGTCCAGGGTCTACGAGACCGAACCCCTGGGACCGCCGCAACCGTCGTACCTGAACGCCGTGATCGAGGTGGACACGACCCTCACGCCGCGCGAACTGCTCGAAGCCGCCCGCGGCGTGGAGGACTCGCTCGGTCGCATCCGAGCCGAACGCTGGGGGGCGCGGACCATCGACGTCGACATCCTCGTGTACGACGAGCAGGTCGTCGACGAGCCCGACCTCGTGATCCCGCACCCGCGGATGCACGAACGCGGGTTCGTCCTTGTCCCCCTGGGCGAGCTCGACGCCGATGCGATGCTCCCCGGCGGCCGGCGACTGTCGTCGCACCGGCTCTCGCCCGACGCCGTGTTCGGGGTGCGACCGTTCGCCCCGCCGCTCCCGACCGGATGAGCGAGCCAAGATGATGGAGAAGGTCTGCCTCCGCTGCGACTGGCAGGGCCGCGCCCGCATGAGCCGCTGCCCATCGTGCGGGGCGCCCCTGTACCGCCCGGATCGGGCAGACGGCGCTCCCGTTCCGGACGCGGTCGTCGAGGATGACGAGGGGCACCTCGGCGAGGACCCGACGAGGCGTTCGGCCCCGCGCGGCGTCGCCATCGCGATCGCCGTCGTGCTCGCGCTCGTGACGGTGATCTCGGTCGACATGATCGCTCACGAGCCGTCGCCGCCGGGTTCGGTGCCCGCCCGGAGCGAGTCAACCGGTGCCGGAACCCTCGTCTACCTCGCCCGTGATCACGGTCAGGCAAGGCTGTGGGTGGTCGACCTGCTCGCCGGTGTCGCCAGGCCCGGCCCGACGATGCCACGAGGGACCGCCGAGCTGGTGGACGTCTCCGGTGCGACCTCGGGATGGGTCGGCGTCGAGCGTCACACCGATCGCCGGAAGGTCGCCGTCTCGGTTCTGCGGGGCGTCGCGCCCGATGCCGAGGCCGTCGGGCTCGGTCACGGCGACCTCGTGGCCTGGGGCCCTGGTGGCGCGAGCTTGGTGTTCGCTCGCAACGGACGGAGGCCAACGGCGGGATGCGCGCCGGTCCGCATCAGCCTGGTGACCGTGCTCACCGAGAAGGTGGAGTGGGCGCTCGACGACCCCGGGTTCTGCGGACCGGTCCTCTCGCTCAGCCGGAGCGCGGCCGCCACGTACTTCACCGCCGCCTCCGGCGACCGGCTGAGCGTCTACCTCACCGGCTCGGTCGGGGTCCCCCACCTGATGTTCGACGGCATGGGGGTGATCTCGGCGAAGCCGCCGTCGGCGTTCCTGCTCACGCCGCACTCGCCCCTGACCTCGCGGGGCGATCCCTCATCCGGCACCGGAACCCTGCTGGGGTGGAAGGGGATCGGCGGTCCGGTGACGGTCGGGGACGGACAGGACGTCCTCGTGATCGAGCGGATCCTCGCGTGGACGGCGGACGGCGGCCGCGTGGCGCTCGTCGGAAGCGTCGGCGCCCGGAACGGCGTGTTCGTGCTGGATGCCGGGTCGGGTTCGGGCATCCGGGTGCCCCGGTTCGTCATGCCGGCCGATCCGGGGCTCGACGCGACGTTCGACGCGAGCGGTCACCTCTACGTCTCGGCCGGCGGCCGGGTCTCGGTCGCACGCGACGGATCGCTCGAGGGGCTCCCGCTGCCCGCGGGAGCGCCGGCGCCGTCGGGCCCGATCGTCTGGATCCCCTGAGCGGGATACTCGGACGATGGATCTCGCGATCGTGGGTGCCGGCCGCGTCGGGACCTCGCTCGCGGTGCTCTGGCGACGCGCCGGCCATCGGATCGTCGCGGTCGCCGGCGGACCGGCTACGCCCGAACGCGCCGCGCGCTTCCTCCCGGGCGTTCCCGTCGCCGATGCGGTCGAGGCGGCGACCGGTGCCGAGATCGTCGTGATCGCGACGCCCGATGCCGTGATCGCCACCGTGTGCCGGGAGATGGCGGAGGCGGGCGCGCTCGGATCCGCGAGCGCGGTCGTCCACGCGAGCGGCGCGACCGGTCTGGACGCGCTCGGCGCCGCGGCGTCCGTCGGCGCGACGACGCTCTCGGTCCATCCCCTGCAGACGTGTCCCACGGTCGAGGCGGCCGTCGAGTCGATCCCCGGCGCCTCGTTCGCGGTCACCGCACTCGACGAGGAGGGCCACGCGCTCGGCGAACGCCTCGCTCTCGACGCGGGCGGGTACCCGTTCCGCATCGCCGACGAACGCAAGCCGCTGTACCACGCGGCCGCCGTGTTCGCGTCCAACTACGTCGTCACCGTGACGGCCCTCGCCGAGGAGCTCGAACGCGTGGCCGGGGTGCCCGACCCGGTCGCCGCGCTCACGCCCCTGCAGGACGCCACGCTGGCGAACGTCCATCGGGTCGGAGCCGCCGACGCGCTCACCGGTCCGGCCGTCAGAGGGGACGCGATCACCCTGCAGCGCAACCTCGAGGCCCTTGCCGAGCACGTCCCCCACGCGGTCCGGCCCTACGTCACGCTCGCCGACCTGGCGGTGGCGCTGGCCGACCACTCGGGCCGCGTCCCCCCGCAGGGCCGAGAGGCCGTCGAGGAGGTGCTCGTCCGCTGGAGGTGATCCGGACGATCGCCGCCACCCGCGCGGCGTGCGATCGCGCGCGTGCCGAGGGGAGGACCGTGGGGTTCATCCCGACGATGGGTGCATTCCACGAAGGCCATCGCTCGCTGATGCGCCGCGCGAAGGACGAGCGCGACGTGACGGTCGTCTCGATCTTCCTGAACCCGTTGCAGTTCGGCGATGCGCACGATCTCGAGACCTATCCCCGCGACGAGGAGGCCGACCTCGCCGCCGCCGAGCGCGAAGGGGTCGACCTCGTGTTCGCGCCGTCGGTGGACGAGATGTACCCGGGCGGCGAACCCGAGGTCACGGTCGACCCCGGGCCCCTCGGCGAGCGGTTCGAAGGTGCGTCGCGACCCGGTCACTTCCGTGGGGTGGCCACCGTCGTGGCCAAGCTGTTCGACACGGTGGGGCCGTGCGCGGCGTACTTCGGCGAGAAGGACGCCCAGCAGCTCGCGGTGATCCGACGGATGGTCCGCGACCTGTCGCTGCCGGTGGACGTGCGGTGCGGTTCGGTGATACGCGAACCCGACGGGCTCGCCCTGTCGAGCCGCAACCGGCGCCTGTCCCCCGAGCAACGCGAGGCCGCGACCTGCCTGTTCCTCGCGCTCTCGGAGGCGGCCGAGCTCGCGCGGGCCGGCGAGCGCGAGGCGGGGAAGCTCGTGGCCGCGATGGCTCGGGAGATCGGCGCCACGCCCCAGGCGCGCATCGACTACGTGGCCGTCGTGGACGAGGACACGTTCGAGGAGCCGCCGGTGATCGGGGGTCCGGCCCGAGCGCTCGTCGCCGCCCGCTTCGGCCGAGTGCGGCTGATCGACACGCTCCTGCTCCCCACGGCGTGAGGAGATGACGGTGGGCCGACGAATGCCGGGCCGCGTCGCGGCATGGCAGGATGGCCGGTCAGGGAGGTGACGTCGGGTGCTGCTCGCCGTGAACGTCGGGAACACGAACACCGTGCTCGGGGTGTTCCGCGGCTCCGAGCTCGAGCACCAGTGGCGTCTGTCGACCGAGACCGAACGCACAGCGGACGAGCTCGCGGTGCTGTTCGCCGGGCTCCTGGACCAGACCGGGCTCTCGTTCTCCAACGAGATCACCGGCGTCGTCATCTCCTCCGTGGTGCCGGGCTCGACGACCGCGCTGCGCGACATGGTCACGCGGTACTTCAATTTCCCGCCCGTTGTGGTCGAACCCGGGACGCGCACGGGGCTGTCGATCCAGACCGACAACCCGCGCGAGGTGGGGGCGGACCGCATCGTGAACGCGCTTGCCGCGTACAGCCGGTACGGCGGTCCCTGCATCGTGATCGACTTCGGGACCGCTACGACGTACGACGTCGTCACCGAGAAGGGTGAGTTCCTGGGCGGCGCGATCTCGCCGGGCGTCCAGACCTCGAACGCGTCCCTGTCGCGCGAGACGGCGCGGCTGCCGCAGGTCGAGCTCCAGGCGCCCAGGTCGCCGATCGGGCGGAACACCGTCGACGCGATCCAGTCCGGTCTGATCTTCGGGACGGCGGCGGAGACCGACGGCATGATCGAGCGCATCCGGAAGGAGCTCGGGGGCAGCGCCACGGTCGTCGCCACCGGAGGCCTTGCCGCGCAGGTGGTCCCGCACTGCCAGTTCGTCGACGAGGTCGACCCGTGGCTCACGCTCGAGGGCCTCCGCCTCGTCTTCGAGCGCAACGTCGGGCCCGCCGATGCCTGACGAGGTCTCCGAGGAGGCCACCGGGCGCGAACGCGAGGTCCTGCGGACTCGACGCGAGAGCCGCGATCGGCTCGGCAATCGGGCGTTCGCCCTCAACCTCGAGCAGGCGCTCGGGGTGCCGGAACCCGACACGGCCTCGAGCATCCGCGACGGGTTCGGCGCGCTCGGGCCGGACGCGGTCGACGAGGCTCGCCGGACGGTGGCCGGTCGCATCGTGCTGAAGCGCGACATGGGGAAGCTCGCGTTCATGGTCCTGCGCGACCGGTCGGGTGACATCCAGCTCGTCGTCAACCAGGAGACCGAGCCGGAGAGCCGCGCGCTGCTGGCGGAGGTCGATCTCGGCGACATCGTGGGCGCGACCGGCCGGGTCGGGACCACGCGCAAGGGCGAGCTGTCGATCTTCGTCGAGCGGCTCGCGATGCTCACGAAGGCGCTCCGCCCCCTGCCCGAGAAGTGGCACGGCCTCAAGGATCCCGAGCTCCAGCAGCGACAACGCTACCTGCACCTCGCGACCGACCCCGACGCGAGGGAGCGGCTGGTCGACGCGCGCGCCGAGACCCTGGGCGCGATCCGAACCTACCTGGACGAGCACGGGTACGTCGAGGTCGAGACGCCGGTCCTGCAGACGGTCGCGGGGGGCGCGATGGCCCGGCCGTTCGTCACGCACCACCGAGACCTCGACACGGACCTGTACCTGCGGATCTCGCTCGAGCTGCATCTGAAGCGCTTGCTCGTGGGCGGCCTGGAGCGCGTCTACGAGATCGGGCGGAACTTCCGCAACGAGGGCGTGGGGTGGAAATACAACCCCGAGTTCACGATGCTCGAGCTCTACCGGGCCTACGCCGACTACGAGACGATGATGGACGTCACGCGCGATCTCGTGCAGGCGAGCGCGCTCGCGGTGGCCGGCTCGCTCGAGGTCTCGTTCCGGGGGCACGAGATCGATCTTGGCGGGGGGTGGCGCCGCGTGACCGTCCTTGGGAGCGTCTCGGAGGCCGTCGGGGAGGAGGTCACGCTCGAGCGCTCGGACCTCGCCGAGCTCGCGGAGCGGCACGACGTCCCCGTCGACCCGTCCTGGCCCGCGGGCAAGATCGCGCTCGAGCTGTTCGAGAAGCTCGTGGAGCCCGGGCTGATCCACCCCACGTTCGTCTGCGACTTCCCGCGTGAGGTGTCACCGCTCGCACGGCCGCATCGAGACGATCCGCGTCTCACCGAGCACGTCGACCCGGTGATCGGCGGGATGGAGCTCGGGACGGGGTACTCGGAGCTCACCGACCCCGACGAGCAGCGCGCCAAGTTCCTGCTGCAGCAGCAGGCGCGGGAGACCGGCGAGCTGGAGACCCACCCGTTCGACGAGGACTTCCTCCAGGCGCTCGAACACGGGATGCCGCCGGCCGGCGGGCTCGGGATCGGGGTCGACCGGCTCCTCATGCTGCTCGCCGACGCGGCGAGCATCCGGGAAGTCATCCTGTTCCCGCTGCACCGCCCGCCAGACCGAGCGACGCGGGACCCGGACATTTAGACGGCTTCGAGGCTGGCCGTCTCGCGCGGCAGCGCGACCCGGAACATGGCACCGCCCCCCGGCGCGTCCTCGGCCCAGACGTGGCCCCCGCACGCGGCGGCCAACCCGCGGACGATCGGCAGGCCCAGCCCGAGGCCCGGCTGGCCGGTCGTGTCGGCGCGGTGGAACCGCTCGAACAGCCGCTCGCGTTCCTCGACGGGGAGGCCCGGACCGGCATCGGAGACGCTGAGTACCACGCAGTCCTCGCTCGGCTCGAGCGTCACGCGGATCGGTGCGGCGCCGTACTTGTGGGCGTTGTCCAGCAGGTTGACGAGGATCCGGCGGATCGCGTCGGGGTCGCTCATCGCCGAGAGCCCCTCGTGGACCTCGACCTCCACCGGTCGATCCGTGACGCCGAAGTCGCGCGCGACCGTGCGAACGAGATCGGCGAGATCGACGTGGACCGGTTCGGCCGCCGCCTCGCCCTGCTCGAGCCGCGCGGCGATCAGCAGCTCCTCGACGAGCGCCGCGAGGTTCTTCGCGTTGCGTTCGATGACCTCGAACAGCTCGGACGTCTCGATCAGCGGGTTCGGCTGCTTGCCGGTCTGCGCGGCCGCGAGCACCACCGTGAGCGGCGTCCGGAGCTCGTGGGTCACGAGCCCGAGGAACTCGGACTTCATCCGGTCGAGCTCGACGAGCTCGACGACGTGGGCGCGTTCCGCGTCGAAGAGCCTCGCGTTCGCGATCGCCACCGCGCTCTGCTCGGCGAACAGGCTGAGTGCGCGAAGGTCGTACTCGCTGAACGTGCTGCCCGCCGCTGCGTTCACGTTGAGCACGCCGAGGAGCTGATCGCGATGCACGAGCGGGACCGACATCGCGCTCGAGACCGCCAGCGTCCGGGTGTCGAGCCCGGGGAACTC
>DATEQE010000172.1:0-6369 GCA_035272825.1 Actinomycetota bacterium | reverse complement strand
TCCGCCCCACGACGAGCGTGTCGGCCCGGACGACGAGCACCACGGTCACCGCCCGGCCCCCGACGCCGATCCGCTTGAGACGCACGGGCTCGTCGGCGTCGGCGATCGTGTCCAGGGCCGCGAGCTTGGCCTGCTCCTCGTCGCCGCTCTGCCGGAGGGCTTCGGCCGCCGAGACCGAGGCGTCCTTCGCCAGGTCGGCCGCCCGCCACCGCGTCAGCAGGATCGAACCCGCGTCGATCGCGCCGACCACGATCACGGCCGCCAGCAGCAGCCACGCGAGCAGGATCTTGCCGACCAACCCCCGTTCGCCTCGGAACGGATCATGCAGGAACGGATCGGCGCGCGAGGGTCGCGGTGTCATCGCCAACGCGCGGCCACCTGCCGCCGAACCAGGTCGACCTCCTCGATCCGCAGCGCCGCTGCAGATGCGATGAACACGGCAAGCCCCGCTACCACCGCGCCGAGTACCTGCACCGTCTGCGTGGCGAGCGTCGTCGTCCCGAGCCACTGCTCGAACCCCTCGGCCACGAGCCAGGCCACCGCCGCGGTCGCGAGCCCGGCCACGAGGATCCGGCCGAGCGACGCGAGGATCTTCCGCCCGCCGATGCGGCCGATGCGCCGGCGGATCAACAGCAACAGCACGCTGGAGGCGAACGCGTACGAGACGGCGTGACCGAGCGCGAGGCCGGGGACGCCGAGGTGCAGCACGAAGAAGAAGAGCAGATCGACGAGCACGTTCACGGCGACCGCCGCCACGTTCACGAGCGCGGGCGTCCGGGTGTCCTGCATCGCGTACGAGGCCCGGAGCAGGAACTGGAAGGCCGAGAACGCGAACAGCCCGATCGCGAAGGCGAAGAGCACCTCGGAGACGAGTTCGGCGCTCACGGCGGTGGTCGCGCCGTGCTCGAGCAGGAGTCGGACGATCGGTTTCGCGAGCACCAGGTAACCGAGCGCCGCGGGGATCAGGATCGTGGCCGTCGCCCGTATCCCCTGCGAGAGCAGGGCCTTGTAGCCGTCGAGGTCCTCGGCCGCCCACCGCGAGGACATCGCCGGCAGCAGGGCGGTGAGGATCGACACGGCGAAGATCGCGTGGGGAAGCTGGAACAGGATGAACGCTGCCGCGTAGGACGAGTAGCCACCGGTCGGCCCGCCGGCGAGGATCACGATCACGAGGTACCCGAGCTGGTTCGCGACCACGTAGACGACCACCCACGTCGCCAGGCGGCCGATCCGCGCGATCGCCTCGTCGCGCACGCCGCGGATCCATCGGAATCGGAACCCCGTCGCGCGGACCGAGGGCCAGAGCGCCACCGTCATCGCGACCACGCCGAGCGTCGTCCCGATCGCCAGGACGAGCTGCTGGGCGCCGGTCGCAAGCTCCTTGGGGTTGGACGTGTCGGGGTCGATCGCGACGAAGATCAGGAACGTCGCGATGACGATCACGTTGTTGGCGATCGGTGCGAACATCGGCGCGGCGAACCGCCGATGGGCGTTCAGCAGGCCGGCGGCGACGGCGCCGATCCCGTAGAAGACGACCTGCGGCATGAACCAGCGCAGGAAGAACGTGGCGAGGCCGTGCACGGCCTCGCGCTGGGCGTCGGGGTAGCCGACCGTGTAGAGATCCACGATCCACGGCGCCAGCAGGATGCCGAGGATCGCGATCGCCGAGAGCACCATGATCGCGATCGTGAACAGGCGCCGGACCACGTCCCACGCCGCGTCGCGACCGCGCGACTGCATCCACTCGACGACGACGGGGACGACGACCGAGGTCAGGATCCCGCCGAGCGCGAGCTCGTACAAGATGTTCGGCGTGATGTTCGCGACGTTGTACGCGTCGGCCAGGCGCGTCTCGGTGATGCCGATCGCGTAGGCCATCGCCGACAGGCGGAGGAAACCGGTCAGCCGTGAGATCGCGGTGCCGGTCGACATCACGATCGTATTGCGGACGAACGTGGGCGTCGAGTCCTCGGGGGGCGGTTCGGCCCCGGTTGTCGGTGGTGGGCGTGACGGCGGCTCGCCGCCCGGCGTCAGGCCCTCCGTCAGGTCGTCGGCCATCCGATCGTCAGATCCTTTCGGGCGGCGTCCGACCCGGCACGAAGCGTCTCGCCCACACGACCAGGAGCACGAGCGCCGCACCGATCGTGATCAGCAGCGCGATGCGGTTGTAGGCCGTCGAACGCACGACGAGGGTCGCCTCGCCGATCATCCTCCCGCTCGGCGAGACCATCAGCACGCGGACCGGGAACCGCCCGGTCGATCGCAGGCGGGCCTGCAGCCGGAGCGTCTCGGATTCGCCGGGCGCGAGCTCGACGGGGGTCGCCGGTTCCTCCCGGATCCTGGTCGAGACGAGCTGCACCGAGAACGTGAGCGAGTGCGGTCCCTCGTTCGAGACCGTGACCGGGATCCCCCCCGAGTCCGACGTGAGCGTCACCGATTCCACCGTCTCGAGCGCGAGATCGTCCACGGTCGCCCGCACGCTCTGGCGGGCAGCGTCGATGAACGCCAGTCCCTCGGTGGTCGCGGTCAGGTACTGGCGCGCCTCCGCCAGCAGCAACATCGTTTCGAGGCGAGCGGGTTCGAGGCTGCTGTCGGGGAGCATCGAGCGGAGCGTTTCGATCCGCCTCCTGGCCTGCTTGAGCGAGGCGACGTAGGAGGTCGGGAACCGTAGGAACGACGGTGAGGCGAGGACCGACTCGTCGGTCGGCGGGAACGTCGCGACGAAACCGCCGACGACGGTGGGCGCGAGCCAGGGCGCGGTCGCGACGCCCCGGACGATCGGTGGGAAGAACGGACCGGGGAGCGGCGCGTCCTCGCCGAGGACCAGCGCGACGCCACGCGTCTCGCCCGGCTGCTCCTGCCAGATCGTCGCGAGCTCGCCGAGCAAGACCTGGGCGGCGCGGACCGGGTCCTGATCGACCACCGATCCGAGGAGGGCGTCGCTCGCCGGTTCGGGGACGACCGCCGCGAGCGCGCCGTCGCCGAGCGACGTGGTCGGCGGACCAGCGAAGCCGAGTGGCTGCTCGGGCAGGTCGACGGTCGTGGGCCCGACGATGAGCGTCCGGATGCCGTCGGCGGCCAGTCCCCGCAGCGTCGGTTCGTCCAGTGCGGCACCCGGCGGTCGCAGGATCGTCTCGGGGATCTCCGCCCCGATCAGCGTCGAGGTCACGTCCCGGCCGTGCTGGAGCTGGACGTCGACGTCCCGTCCCAGACCACCACCGTAGAGCGACGGGATCTCGGGTACCGAGAAGGGGAGCGCGGTGACCTCGATGTTCGGGGCGGCGGCGATCGTCCGGAGTTCCGCCAGCGCCTGCCGGGCCAGGGCGGCGCCGCCCTCGGCCGGCGGGACCTGCCGGACCTCGCCCCCCTCGGCGACCTCGTAGCCGTCGGCCATCCGTCCGAGCTGGGTCAGCAGGACCGGGGCGATCGCCACGTCGACCGCCGGCGCCACGGGATCCGCCGCGAGCTCCAGCAGCGAGCGGATCTCGCCGTTCAGCCGCCCACCGGGCCCGAGCGCGAGCTCCAGCGAGGGGTCGTTGAACGTGCCGTCCGGCGCGAACGTGATCGGGTGCGACATGACGAGGATCCACGACAGCCCGAGCGGGATCTCGGGTTCGCGGACGAGGAAGATCACGGGTGTCCGCAGGGCCGCGACCGACTCGATGCCGCTCCGAAGGTCGACCTTGAGCGGGTACACGCCCGATTGGTCGGGGTCGATCCCGTCGGCGAGCGTCAGCGGCACCTCGAACTCCCTCGTTGAGCCAGGCGGGATCGCTCCCTCCCTGGGGAGGGTTCCACCGTCGATCACGATCGGCGGGTCGGATTCGAGCGAGCCCTCGTACGCGCTCCTGGACAGGACCCGCGAGTACAGCGTGACCCCGATCGCGAGCTCGTCGAGCGGGGTCGCCCCGAGGTTCTGCGCGCGGAACCGCACGACGAGGTCGCGACCGGCGGGGCAGCTCCAGGTCGACTGGCCGGGTGCGAAGTCCTCGGTCGCGATCGGGCAGTTCCACGTCGTCTGCGACAGGAGCGTGAGCAGGACCGAGGGGCTCTCCTGCGCGATCGCGGGGGGCGCCGGCCAACCGAGGACGACCATGAGCACGAACACGAGCACGGACGCGAGCGGGCGGACGAGCGGCGGGAGCCGTCGCATGATCGGTCGCGCCATCCTACCCTCGCCCCCGGGCCAGGGCGGTGACCTCTGCGGCCGCGTACGCGATCCCCACGACCAGCAGGAACGTACCGACGGCGACGCGCAGGGTGCGTTCGCGGACGCCGAGCGCGATGCGCGCTCCGATCCTGGCCCCGGGGATCACGCCGAGGGAAAGGACCAGGAAGATCGCCCAGTCGACGTTCCCGAGGAGCGCGTGGACGATCGTCCCGGGGATCACCAGGATCGCGATGACCAGCAGCGAGGTCCCGAGCGCCCGGCGCAGCGGCATCCCGATCCAGATCGTGAAGGCGGGCACCATCACGATCCCGCCACCCACGCCGAGAAGACCCGAGACGAACCCCGCGACCAGGCCGACCGCGGCGTACTTCCATCCCGGCGTCTCGCCAAGGACCCACTGCGTCCGGGGAGTGCGCCCGGCGATCACCTGGACGGCGGTGATCGCGATCAGGCCCGCGGTGACCAGGAGCAGCAGGTGCGCGTTCACGACCTCGGTCAGCAACGCGCCGATGATCGCGCCGCCGACTCCGGGGACGGCCGCCCATCGGGCGGCTCGGAAACTCACCTCGCCCGCCTTCGCGTACGTGTACGAGCCCACGAGCGAGGTCGGCAGGATGACGGGCAGGGGCGTCGCGATCGCCTGGATCGCGGTCCCGCCCAGGATCGTGTTCACCGCGGGGGTCGTGACGATCCCGCCGCCGACGCCGAACAGACCCGACAGGACCCCGGCGCCGAACCCCACGGCGACGCCGAGCCCGGCCTGCAGCGGCGTCACGCGAGCCGTTCGACGGCGCGCTCGATGACCTCGCGTTCGCCTTTGTACGCGGCTCGCTTGACGGCCGAGCGCAGCGGGAACCACCGGACGTCCTCCATCTCGGTGTCGTGATCCTCGACGTCCCCGCCGGTCATCCGCATCAGGAAGAAGTGCACGCGCTTGCGGACGCGGACGCCATCCCACACGTAGAAGTAGCGGATGTCGCCCAGGTCAGACTCCACGTCGACCTCGAGCCCGGTCTCCTCGAGGACCTCGCGCACCGCGGCCTGCTCCTCGGTCTCGCCGGGCTCGATCGCGCCCTTCGCGAGTCCCCACGCGAGGTCGCCGCGCCGCGTCCGGCGCGCGGCGAGCGCGATCTCGATCGCGTCGTCCTCGCGCCGATAGACGACGCCGCCGGCGGACACCTCGTTCCGGGATCCCATCAGAGGCAGGCCCAGGTGGGAGCGGGCCCCTTCCTATACTGGGCCGTGGTCGACCGGATCATCGAGTTGCTCCGACCGTACCTCGAACCTCCGTGGGGATACGGCATCGTGTTCGCGGCGACGTTCCTCGAGAACTCGGTCGGCGCCGGCGTCATCGTCCCGGGCGAGACGCTGGTCATCATCGGCGGATTCTATGCGCGCATCGGGGAACTCTGGTTCCCCGGTGTGGCCTTCGTCGCGATCGTCGGCGCGGTGCTGGGGGACAACCTCGGGTATTGGATCGGCCGGCGCTACGGCCGGGGCTTCCTCGAGCGCCACGGGCGCAAGCTGTCCGTTACGCCCGAGCGGCTCGAGGCCGCCGAGGGCTACTACCGCCGGCACGGGGGCAAGACCGTGTTCCTCGGTCGGTTCATCCCGGTCGTGCGCAGCGTCGGGTTCATCGTGGCCGGCGTCGCCCAGATGGAGTGGCGTCGGTTCTTCGTCTACGACGTCGCCGGGGCGACGGTCTGGGGGATCGGCCACTCCCTGCTCGGCTACGCGCTGGGGGCCAGCTATCAGCGCTGGGAGCGCTCCCTCACCCCGATCGGGATCGTCGTGCTCCTGCTCCTGCTTCTTCTGATCGGGGGCTCAAAGATCCTGGCGGCGCGCCGACAAGTGAGGGAGGACCTCGAGGAGGTCGAGGCCGGGCCCAAGCACGAACGTGAGCACGGGCGGGAGGCCGAGTAGGCACGTGGAGATCACCGAGTTGCTCCGGCATGCGGTCGAGGTGGGGGCCAGCGACCTGCACCTGAAGGCCGGCAACGTGCCGTTCGTGCGCGTCGACGGCGAGCTGAGCCCCACCGCGTTCGGGGCCATGTCGGCCGCCGACACGGAGGCCGCAGCCGCCGCGCTGATGCCCGAGCACAAGCGGCGCGCGTTCGAGGCCACCAGCGAGGCCGACTTCGGCTACACGCTGGCGGGCGTCGGTCGGTTCCGGGTCAACGTCTTCCGGCAGCGGTCGA
>DATEQE010000171.1:0-9189 GCA_035272825.1 Actinomycetota bacterium | reverse complement strand
TCGTGTGGGTCGTCAACAACAACCAGTACGCGTACTCGACGCCCAACCCGCTCGAGTTCCCGGTCCCGACGATCGCCGAGCGCGCCGGCGCATACGGGATGCCGGGCGTCCGCATCGACGGGCAGGACGTGCTCGACGTGTACCGGATCGCCCATGACGCGGTCGAACGCGCCCGCGAGGGCGGCGGCCCGACGTTGATCGAGAGTGTCTCGCTGCGCTGGCGGGGGCACGCCGGCCACGACCCGGCCAAGTACGTCCCCAAGGAGCTGCTCGAGGGGTACATGCGCGACAAGGATCCGGTGAAGCGCTTCCAGGAGCTGGTCCGATCGCGCGGCGTCGTGAGCGAGCAGGACGTGACCGACCTCGACGAGCGGATCCGGGCGGAGTTCGAGGCCGGCTACGAGTACGCGTTGTCCTCGCCGTTCCCCGAGCCGGGCGACGTCACCAAGGGCCTGTTCACCGACGATGGCTACTGGAACGCCGAGCCCGGCCGGGGCGGCGGGACCGAGTCCTGATGGCGACGCGAGCCGTCGAGGCGGGAGCCGCCGGCCACGGTGCCGAGCCGCGGGGCAAGCGGACCGACCAGGGCGAGGCCACCTACCTCGTCGCAATCGCCGAGGCGCTGTGGGAGGAGATGGAGCGAGACGAGCGTGTGTTCCTGCTCGGCGAGGACATCGGCGTCTACGGCGGAGCCTTCAAGGTGACCGAGGGGTTCATCGAGCGGTTCGGTCCGTCGCGCGTGATGGACACCCCGATCGTCGAGGAGACGATCGTTGGGACCGCGCTCGGCTCCGCGATGGAGGGGCTGCGCCCGGTCGCGGAGTTCCAGTACGCCGACTTCATGTCGAGCGGCTACGACGAGATCACGACCGCGATGGCCCGCTACCACTACCGGAGCGGGGTGCCGGTCCCGGTGGTGCTGCGCGGGCCGTCGGGCGGCGGGGTCAGGGCCTCGAGCTTCCACTCGACGAACCCCGAGCCGTGGCTCTCGCACGCGCCCGGTCTGAAGGTCATCTGCCCCGCATTCCCCTCGGACGCCAAGGGCCTGCTGAAGGCGGCGATCCGCGATGACAACCCCTGCGTGTTCCTCGAGCACAAGTGGATCTACCGTCGCATCAAGGAGATCGTCTCGGACGACCCTGACCACCTCGTCCCGATCGGTAAGGCCAACGTCAAGCGCGAGGGGACGGACGTCTCGGTGATCGCGCACGGGATGATGGTGCATCTCGCGCTCGAGGCGGCCGAGACCCTGGGGAACGAGGGCATCCAGGTCGAGGTGCTCGACCTGCGGACCGTTCAGCCGCTGGACGTGGAGGCGATCCTCGCGACGGTGACCAAGACGAGCCGTGCGGTCGTGCTCTACGAGAGCCAGCGCTACCTGGGCACAGGCGCGGAGGTCGCCTCGTTGATCGCCGAGGAGGCGTTCGAGTCGCTCGACGCACCGGTCGTCCGGCTCTCGCCGCCCCACGTCCCGGTGCCGTTCTCTCCGCCGCTCGAGGACGCGTACCTGCCACAGGTGTCCGACATCGAGGACGCCGTCCGCAAGCTGTCCGCATGGTGAACCTGGAGGCAGGATGACCGCCGTCAAGATGCCGCAGCTCGGCGAGACCGTGATCGAAGGAACGATCCTGAAGTGGCTGAAACAGGAGGGCGACCAGGTCGCGCTCGACGAACCGCTGTTCGAGATCTCGACCGACAAGGTCGACACCGAGGTGCCGTCGTCGGCGGCGGGCACGCTGACGAGGATCCTGGTGCCGGAGGGCGAGACGGTCGCGGTCGGAACCGAGCTGGCGGAGATCTCCGAAGGGGGGAGTGGGGCGGGTGGCGCCGGGGCTCCGGGAGCTGCGTCGCAGCTCGCTGCGGCGGGCTCCGGAGGAGCCGAGACCTCGTCTTCGAACGCCGGGGGCGACGATGCTCCCTCCGCTCCGGCACCACCCGCTGCGCCGGCTCCGACGCCCGCCGCATCGCCGGCACCCGCTTCGGCGGAGACGGTGCCTTCGCAGATGGCGGCTTCGACGCAGACGGTCGCGCCGCCTCCGGATCGGGGGCCTCGGTCGCAGATCCTGTCGCCGCTCGTTCGGAGGTTGGCGAGCGAGCACGGCATCGATCTCGGGCAGGTCTCGGGGACGGGCACCGGGGGACGGATCACGAAGAACGACGTGTTGGGGTTCGTGGCCACGCAGGGGGCGGCGGCACCGGTGACGAGCACCCGTGCGGCTGCCCCGGCCGCCCAGCCGGCGCAACCCGCGCCTGCGACCGCGCCCGCCACCGCGCCGGCGGTTCCGCAGCCCGCCCCCGCGGCGGTGGGGGGTGGCGAGGAGATCGTTCCGGTCTCGCACATCCGGCGGACGATCGCCCAGCACATGAAGGCCTCGCTCGAGATCTCGGCGCGGGCGTGGAACGCGGTCGAGGTAAACATGGAGAACGTCGCCCGCCTGCGCGAACGCACGAAGGACGCGTTCAAGGCGCGCGAGGGCTTCGGCCTCACGTACATGCCGTTCGTGACGCGGGCGGTCACCGAGGCGCTGCTGGCCAACCCGATGGTGAACAGCGAGCTCCGCGGCGACGAGATCGCGGTCAAGCACTTCGTCAACATGGGGATCGCCGTGAGCTACGACGAGGGGCTCATCGTCCCGGTCCTGAAGGGCTCCGACACGATGAACCTGCTGGGGATCGCGCGAGGGATCAACGATCTCGCCACGCGGGCGCGGACCAAGAAGCTCCTGCCCGACGAGGTCCACGGCGGCACGTTCACGATCACGAACCCGGGACCGTTCGGCTCGTTGATCTCGGTCCCGATCATCAACCAGCCGCAGACCGGCATCCTCGGGTTCGACACCGTCGAGAAGCGTCCGGTCGTGATCGACGACACGATCGCGATCCGGCACATGGTCTACATCTCGATGTCGTGGGACCACCGCGTGATCGACGGCGCGCTCGCGTCCCAGTTCCTCGCGAGGGTCAAACAGAACCTCGAGACGTGGGACTTCGCCGAGGACCTGGCGCTCTAGCCTGATGGCACGCCTGATCCGGCCCGACGATCTCGTCGACTACGACGCCGCGAACGCCGAGATGCACGCGTTGGCCGAGCGCCGCCTCGCCGGCGTCGCCGAGGACACGTTGATCCTGCTCGAGCATCCGCCGGTCTACACGGCCGGCCGGCGCTGGCGGCCCGACCACATCGTCTGGACCGAGGAACGGATCGCCGCCGCCGGCGCCGAGCTCCGGTTCATCGATCGCGGCGGCTCGCTCACGTTCCACGGGCCCGGACAGCTCGTCGGGTACCCGGTGCTCGATCTGGGCCCTCGGCCCGACGCGATGCGGTTCGTGCGCGACCTCGAGGAGGTCGTGATCCGGGCCGCGGCCGACGTCGGCGTCGAGCTGCATCGCAGCGAGGTGCAGACCGGCGTGTGGTCCGGACCGAGCAAGGTGTGCGCGATCGGCGTTCGGCTGATGCGGATGCGGGTCTCGCTGCACGGATTCGCGGTCAACTGCACGACCGACCTGTCCTGGTACGACGCGATCGTGCCCTGCGGTCTCGCCGGGGAGGGCGTCGCGTCCCTGTCTCAACTCGCCGAGCGCGAGATCACCGTCGAGGAGATGGCGCCGATCGTCACCCGTCGGTTCGGGGAGGTGTTCGGGCTGAGTCTGGAGCCGAACGACGAGCCCTGGCCCCATGAGCAGATCGACGTCCTGACGGCGAACGCCACGGCGTGAGCGACGATCGGATCCACCCCGCGGCCGGCCGCGGCTTCGAGGTCGCCGTCGAGCACTACGAGCGCGGGCGACCGAGCTACCCCGACGACGCCGTGACCTACCTCGTACGCGAGCTCGGCATCGGCGAGGGACGGGACGTCCTTGAGCTCGGCGCGGGGACCGGCAAGTTCACCGAGCTCATCGTGCACACGGGCGCGGGGATCACGACCATCGAGCCCGTCGCGGCGATGCGCGCCGCGCTGGAGCGCAACTGCCCCACGATCCGGGTGCTCGACGGCTCGGCGGAAGCCATCCCCACCGAGAACTCCACGTTCGATGCGGTCATCGCCGCCGCGGCGTTCCACTGGTTCGACGGCGTCCGAGCGCTGCCCGAGATCCACCGGGTCCTGCGCCCCGAGGGCGCGCTCGGCCTGATCTGGAACGCACGCGATGAGGCGAGCGACTGGTCCGAACGGCTGACCGAGATCTTCGACCGGCTGGCCGGCGAAGGCGCGCCCCGGTACCGATCGGGGCGCTGGCGGGAGGCGCTCCAGCGGAGCGAGCTGTTCGGGCCGCTGCACCACCGCCTCGCATACCACGTCCACCACGTGACGCCCGAGGCGTTCCTCGATCGCGTGCTCTCGGTGAGCTACGTGGCGGCCGCATCCGAGGACGAACGCGCTCGCGTCCGTACCGAGGTCGACGAGCTGATGGCGACCGACCCCCAGCTCGGCGGCGACGAGATCGCGATCCCGTACCGCACGGACGTGTTCTGGACCCGCCGACGGTGAACGGCGGCTGCCGTCAGGCGTCGGCGACGAGCGTGTAGCGAGGGCGCTGTTCGAGCGAGCCGAGCGGCCACGGCTCGTGGAGCTTGGCCGCCCACTCGACGTCGCGGAGGCGCTTGATGCGCACCGCCGACCACCCGGCCTCGTACACCGCGTCGATCAGCGGGACGGGCGATGGCAGCCGCGCGAGCGGCAGCTCGGCCAGCACCTCCTCGGGGTACGGGGCGTGGTGGTCGTCCGGCACGCGCATGAACCGACGGAGCCACTCCCCCGTGAGGTCCTTCGCCCGCCGGCGGAGATCGTCCTCGCCCCAGACCCCTTCGAACAGCACGAGCCGGCTCGACACCTCGCGCCACCGCGCGAGCGCACCCACGGGGTCGGGCAACGTCCACAGGA
Source organism: Actinomycetota bacterium (assembly GCA_035272825.1). GTDB lineage: Bacteria > Actinomycetota > UBA4738 > UBA4738 > HRBIN12 > DASSJM01. The sequence continues at coordinate 4,309 of DATEQE010000171.1, read as the reverse complement.
CGTGCCGCTCCATGACCGCGTCGAACGGTCCCTCGGGCGCCTCGGTCCCCGAACCGACGACGAACCGCATCCGCTGGTCGAGCCCGCGCTCCCTGGCCTTGAGCTCCGCCCTGCCGAGCATCCCGGGTGACAGGTCGAGCGCCGTCACCTCGTAGCCGAGCTCCGCGGCGAGCAGCGACAGCGCGCCCGTCCCCGCGCCGACATCCAAGACCTTCGAACCGGGTTCGGGGAGGGCATCCGCGAGCGCCTGCCGCCACGCCGCGGCCTCGAGCGGATCCGAGATCGCATGGGAGCGCGTCTCGTCGTACGTGTCGGAGTCCCGGTCCCAATAGTCGCGGATCCGGTCGTGCACGTCACCGGTCATCGCGGCCTCAGAACAGTGCGGCGGCGAGCTTCCGGCGGTACTCGGCGACCATCTCGTCATCCTCGCCAAGCACCGTGAAGACCTCGAGCATGGCCTGGCGCGCGTCCGGGTCATCGGGCAGGGCGCCGAGCATCGCGTCGAGCGCCTCGCGCCAGCTCCCCCGTGCGGCCAGCCGCTTCGCGGAGGCGAGCGTCCCGGGTTCGGTCAGTTTCGCCCAGTCGCGGACCTCGAGCATCGCGAGGATGCGCTCGGCCTCGGGGTCGGGCAGGGCCGGCGCGAGCGTCTCGCGCGCCTGGTCCTCGCGTCCCGTCTCGGCGTAGACCCGGGCGAGCCCGACGCGCGCGTCTCGGTTGGTGGGGTCGACCTCGAGCGCCTCGCGGTACTTCTGCTCGGCGTCGTCCAGGTGCCCCTCGAGCTCCTCCTCGAGCGCCTCCTCCGCCTCCAGCTCGGCCTCCGTGGGCATGAGCTTGTCGACGAACTCGTTCACCATCGGCTCGGGGATCGCGCCGACGAACCCGTCGATCGGCTGCCCGTCGCGGAACGCCACCACGGTCGGGATGCTCTGGACGCCGAACTGGCCCGCCGTGTACGGGTTGGCGTCCACGTCGAGCTTGGCGAGCAGGAACGCGCCCCCGCGTTCGCCGGCGACCCTCTCCAGGATCGGGCCGAGCGTCCGGCAGGGTCCGCACCACGACGCCCACAGGTCGACGACCACGGGGCGCTTCTTCGACTCCTCGATCACGGTCTCGAGGAAGTTCTGGTCGGTCGCCTCGACGACGACGGGCCCGGATTCGGTCACCTGTTCCTGCATCTCCGCTCCAGAGTAGTCAGCTTCGAGTCGAATCGTCTCGCCGCTCGAGCCGCATCCCGCATCTCGGGCAGCGATCCCCGGGCCCTCCGCGGACCCCCGGGTGCATCGGGCAGGCGTAGCCCTCGTCCGCGGCTGTCGGTCGCGACGCGCGTTCGGCCTGGTCGGCGTGTCCGACGTGCTCGGCGTGCGCGTCCGGATGCCTGGCGGCCGGGGCGTTCATCATCCGGAGCATCTGGGGGCCGCCGGTGCGCAGGAACCTCACGACGAGCACGGCGGACAGCGCCAGGAAGGCGATGTTGAGGAAGGTCGTGTAGTTCCAGGTCACGCTCGCCTCGATCACCTTTGCGTTCCGCTCCTCGGGCACGAGCCCGAGCGCCTGGAAGAGCACCTCCACGACCAGCCCGGCGGCGACCATCGAGGTGTAGAACGTCGCGAGCAGGAACAGGGACATCCGCCGTCCGTAGTACTTCCGGTAGATATTGAGGATCGGCAGGATGATCAGGTCGGCGAAGATGAAGGCCGCGACGCCGCCGAAGCTGATCCCGCCGTTCCACAGCACCGCCGCGAGTGGGACGTTCCCGATCGAGCAGACGAACGAGAGCATCGCCACGAGCGGGCCGATCATCGGTCCCCAGATCTTCGAGAGCAGGGGGTGATCCACCAGGAAGAAGCCCTGCCAGAACGACTCGGGCACCCAGGCCGCGAGGGCGCCCGCGATCAAGAGGCCCAGCGCGATGTCCTTCCAGATCGACGCCCAATCCATCACGTAGTAGTGGCTGATCGCCGTGAACCCCTCCCGCGAACGCACCCTGGACACGATCGATCCCCCGCCGACGGACATGTCCATCTCGGCGTGACCCTCCATCACGCCCGGCACGCCCTTGTCGGCCTGCCGCCGCGCGAGCTCGACGAGCTCTGGCCGCAGGAACGCTCGGAACAGGAGGGCGAGGATCACGATCATGATCGGGCCGCCCACGAACTCGGCCAGCGTGAACTGCCAGCCGAGGAGTACCGCGAGCAGGATCCCGAGCTCGATCACGAGGTTGGTCGAGGCGAACTCGAAGGTCATCGCCGCGGAAAAATCGGCGCCCTTGCGGAAGATCGAGCGCGCGAGCGCGACCGCCGCGTACGAGCACGAGGACGACGCCGCACCCAGACCGCAGGCGATCGCGAGCGACCTCGGCGAGTCGTCGGGCAGCAGGCGGCTCATCTCGCCCTTGGAGATCACGGCCTGCACGACCGCGGACAGCGCGAACCCCAGGACCAGCGCCCACAGGATCTCCCACGTCATCGCGAACGCGAGGTCGAGCGCCTCGGCGATCGGTGAGAGCAGCGACGCGAGCACCGGCTACTTCCCCGCGAACCGCGCGACCGCCGTCAGGAGCTCCTCGAGCTTCTCGTCGCTGTCGCCGCTCTCGATGCTCTCCTTGATGCAGTGACGCACGTGATCGTCGAGCACGCCCATGCCGACCGACTTGAGCGCCGAGGCGGCCGAGTTCACCTGCGTCAGGATGTCGATGCAGTACTGACCCTCCTCGACCATCCGCTGGATCCCGCGCACCTGACCCTCGATCCGCCGGAGGCGGTCCGAGACCGCCTTCTTGTTCATCGTGTACCCGTACATGGCGTTCCTCCCGGTGGTGGCGACCCACCCACTATACCCTGGGGGGGTATATGAGGGAACGGATGCCGGCCCGAGCCGATCCGCCGTGCGGCCCGCGTTCCGGCCCGACACGATCGCGATCGATCGAGCCATCGACGCGCGAGACGAGGAACCCTGGCGGCACCGGGATCACGAAGAGCCGATGCTAGACTCGCCGTGTGGCGACCCGAGTCACGACGGAACCGTCGCATGAGGCCCTCGGCCTCACGTCCGGGGACCTCCGCTCCATGTATCGCACGATGGTGACGGCGCGGCTCATCGACGAGGCCGCGTTCCGTCTCAACCGTCAGGGCAAGGCGCCGTTCGTCGTTCCGGTCTCCGGCCACGAGGGATGCCAGGTCGGCACGGGGTGGCCACTGCGACCGGGGCAGGACATCTGGGTCCCCTACTATCGCGACGTCGCGATCGTCCTGATCGCCGGGATGACGCCGTACGAGATCTTCCTCGGCCTGTTCGCCAAGGCCGAGGATCCCTCCTCGGGCGGCCGCCAGATGCCGAGCCACTGGGGTTCGCGCCGGCTGGGGATCATCAGCCATTCCTCCCCCATCGCGACGCAGGTCCCACACGCCGCGGGTATCGCCTACGCGGCGAAGTACCGGGGCGAGGACGCCGTAGTCGGCTGCTGGTTCGGCGAGGGGGCGACGAGCGAGGGGGACTGGCATGAGGGCCTGAACTTCGCCGGGATCCACAAGCTGCCCGTGGTCTTCGTCTGCGAGAACAACCGCTACGCCATCAGCGTCGGGCAACCGCTGCAGATGGCGATCGAGAACGTCGCCGACCGCGCCGCCGGCTACGGCTTCCCCGGCGTCGTCGTGGACGGGAACGACGTCCTCGAGTCCTTCGCCGCGATGAAGACCGCGGTCGAGCGCGCGCGCGCCGGCGAGGGTCCGACCCTGATCGAGGCCAAGACCTACCGGTTCTTCCCGCACACCTCCGACGACGACGACCGGTCGTACCGGTCGCGCGAGGAGGTGCAGGAAGCCAAGGAGCGCGACCCGATCACCCGCTTCGCCGCCACGCTCACGGATCTCGGCGTGCTCGACGCCGCCGCGGTCGACGCGGTGTGGGCCGAGATCAAGGCCGACGTCGACACGCAGATCGACGCGGCCTGGAACGCCGCCGACCCCGATCCGTCGACGCTCGGGCGGCACGTGTTCTTCGAACGGGACGGCGAGTGACCGAGAAGAACGTCGTCACCGCGATCCATGACACCCTCCGCGACGAGATGGCGGCGGACGACCGCGTCGTGGTGCTCGGCGAGGACATCGCGACGCGCGGCGGGGTCTTCCGCGTGACGCAGGGGTTCCTCGATGAGTTCGGCGACCAGCGGGTGATCGATACGCCGCTGGCCGAAGCCGGCATCATCGGGATCGCGGTGGGCATGGCCCTGCATGGGCTCCTGCCGGTCGCCGAGATCGAGTTCGCCGACTTCATCCACCCGGCGTACGACCAGATAGTCTCCGAGGTCGCG
>DATEQE010000170.1:0-4880 GCA_035272825.1 Actinomycetota bacterium | reverse complement strand
GTCTCCCCCTCGCGCGACACCAGGACCTGGGTCCCGTCCACGAGGAGCGCGGCGAGGTTGAGCGCCTCGAGCACCGCACCCGGGCGATCCCCGCCCGCCGCGTCGATCGCGTCGATCACCCGAGCCCCATCGGTGAACTCGTACACGCCGGGGTGGCGAACCCAGCCCGCGACGTCCACCAGGACGATGATCTCCGGGGACGGGGTCGCCGAGGCGGGAGCGGCCGCGATGCCACCGCTCGGTACGGTCGAGACCTCCACCGGGCGCGGCAGCGATCGGACGTACCAAAGACCGGCGCCCCCGATGGTCACGGCGAGGAGCGCCACCAGCCCGACGAGCTCCCCGCGTGAGAGCGCGGAGAGGCGTTCGCGGATCGAGCCCTCGGACATACCTCCCCCCGATCGGGGGAGATCGCGGTTCCGAACGCTAGCGCCGTCCGCCCGCCGGAACCGTGACCTGGGTCACAGCGGACTCGATGACACCGTAGTCTTCGACGGCCGCCCCTTCCGAGGGGCCGACGTCGACCTCGTGCTCGCCGGGATCGAGCACCGGCAGCCAGAACGTGAACCGCGTCCCGCCTTCCTCCGGTGGCTCCCCCACCTCGAGCTCACCGCCGTGCGCCCGCACCAGTCCGCGCGAGATGTAGAGGCCGAGGCCCGTCCCCGGCGCTTCCGTCTCGTCGCCGCGACGGAACCGCTCGAAGATCGCCTCGCGATCCTCCTCCGCGATGCCGTCACCGGCGTTGTGGACGTCGACCGCCACGCGGCGAGCATCGCTCGAGACCGCGACGGTGATCGGCGTTCCTTCGGGCGAGTACTTCCTCGCGTTGTCGAACAGGTTCGTGAGGACGCGGACGATCGCGTCCGCGTCGCACACCACCCGGGCGGGCGCGTCGGGCTCGAGCCGCAGACGCTCGGCGGTGCTGGATGCACGCGCCGCGTCGGCGATCAGATCGCGCAGGTCGACCGGCTCCATCGACAGGCGGAGCACCCCGTCCTGGATCCGGGAGACCGTGAGCAGGTCCTCCACCAGCCTCGTGAGGCGTTCGGCCTGTGCCTCCGCCCCGTCGATCAGCCCGACACGGACCCCGTCCTCGAGCACCGCGCCGTGTTCCTTGAGCGTGCTCAGCACCCCGAGGATCGCGGCGAGCGGGGTCCTGAGCTCGTGCGCCGCCACCCCGACGAACTCGGTCCGCGCCAGATCGACCTTCCGGAGACGCTCCACCTCCGCGCGCTCCCTGCCGAGTTGACGGGCCCTCGACTCGGCGATCGCTTCCATCTCGAACCGCTTCTGTCGCTGGTCCGCGCGCTGCAGCGAGAGCACCCCGACCGCGAACCCCGCGACCAGCAGCAAGGTCGGGCGGTACAGCCTCGACGTCCACAGCACGCCGTGCTCGACGAGCTGCGCCAGCAGCAGGACCGCGAGCCCGACGGCCACGCCGACGGTCTCGATGATCCCGAACCGCAGCGCCACCGCCACGATCACGATCAGGTACAGGGTCCAGAACTCGCTCCGACCGCCGCCGGTCGCCTCGATCCACGCCGTGATCAGGGCGACGTCGATCGCGAGCGTCACGGCGCGTCCCCACGGCGACGACTCCTCGCCTCGAGTGGAGAGCACCAGGCACGCCAGCGCGTAGACGAAGGCGGCGACCAGCAGGACGAGCGCGCCCAGCCCCGCAACGCGACGGACGCCGACCGAGCTCAGGAACAGGACCGTGACGACCGCGAGCACGCAGATCCGGAGCAACGCGATCGTTGGCTGGGTCCGAAAGACGGAGGGGAGCGAGCCGGATCCCTCGTCTCCATCCGGCACTGGCGTTGCGACGGCCGTCGCGCTCATCGGTGTCCTCGGTCAGGCGGAAGCAGGCCCACTCCGGCCTCGCCCTTCCTATCGGGACGGCTCCTGCGGATGTTGAGCGGCGTGGCGAGGCGTGCCTAGCGGGAGGTGACCAGGTTCACCAGGCGGGGTTCCCGGACGATCACCTGGGCGAGCTCGCGCCCGTCCATCGCGCGCCGTGCCTTCTCCGAGGCGAGGGCCAGGTTTCGGCAGGTCTCCTCGTCGGCGTCGGCTCCGACCTCGATCCGGTCGCGGACCTTCCCGTCGACCTGGACTACCAGCGTGACCCGCTCGTCGCGCGCGAGCGTCTCGTCGAAGGTCGGCCAGTCCGCGGTGTGCACGCTCGAGGGGTTGCCGAGCACCTCGCGCCAGAGCTCCTCCGACGCGAAGGGAGCCAGGGGCGCCAGCATGAGCGTGAGGGCGGCCGCGGCCTCCCGGGCGCCCTCGCCGGCTTCCAGTGCCGAACGCATCCCGTTCGACAGCACCTGCAGCTTGCTGATCGCCACGTTGAACCGGAAGCGCTCCATGTCGTCGGTGACCGCTCGGATCGTCCGGTGGGTCAGGCGCCGCAGCGGCTCGGGGTCCGAAGCGTCGCGCTCGCACGCCTCGCCGACGGCCGCGAAGACGCGGCCGAGCCACGTCGTCACGCCCGGACGCCGGTGGGGATCGGGCGCGATCAGCTTCCAGTCGACGTCGTCCTCGAAGGGCCCGGCGAACAGGATGTTCAGACGCATCGAGTCGGCCCCCCAGCGTTCGACGAGCGGCATCGGTTCGACGATGTTGCCCTTCGACTTGCTCATCGACGCACCGCCGAAGATCACCTGGCCCTGGTTCATCAGCCGCAGCATCGGCTCGGTGAAGCCGACCATCCCCATGTCGAACACCACCTTCGTGAGGAACCGGCAGTACAGGAGGTGGAGGATTGCGTGCTCGACGCCTCCGATGTACTGGTCGACGGGCATCCATCGCTCGACCGCCGCCGGGTCGAACGGCTGCGTCTCCTCGTGCGGCGAGCAGTAGCGGTAGTAGTACCAGGCGGAATCGACGAACGTGTCCATCGTGTCGGTGTCGCGCGTGGCCCCTTCGCCACAGATCGGACAAACCGTGTTCACGAACCCCTCGTGGCGCGCGAGCGGCGATTCGCCGCCGGGTCGGAAGTCGACGTCGTCTGGGAGCAGCACCGGGAGCTGGTCGTCGGGGACGGCCACCTCCCCGTGCTCGGGGCAGTGGACGATGGGGATCGGAGCCCCCCAGTAGCGCTGGCGGCTGATGAGCCAGTCGCGGAGCCGGTACGTGACGGCGGAGCGTCCCTTCCCCTGCTCCTCGAGCCAGGCCGTGACCCGAGCGATCGACGCCGGCGACCGCACTCCGTCGAACGGTCCCGAGTTCACCATCACACCCTCGTGGTCGTACGCCTCGGTCATCGTCGCGGCGTCACGCTGCTCGCCTTCGGGCTGCACCACCACGCGGACCGGCACGTCGTGGGCGCGCGCGAACTCGAAGTCCCGCTGGTCGTGCGCCGGCACCCCCATCACCGCGCCGGTGCCGTACTCCATCAGCACGTAGGGTGCGACGAAGACGGGTACCTTCTCCCCGTTCACGGGGTTCACCGCGTTGACACCCACGCGGATCCCGTCGCGGCTCTCCGCCTGTTCGCGGTTGGCCAGGGGCGTCGCCCGCACGGCCTCGAGCATCGCCTCGACCTCGGTCTTGGTGCCACCGGCCTCGGCGAGCCTGGGCACGAGCGGATGCTCGAGCGCGAACACGAAGAACGTGACGCCCCACAGCGTGTCGGGACGCGTGGTGAACACCTCGACGGCATCGCCGGTCTCGGCGACCTCGAACGTGACGCCCGCTCCCTCCGAACGCCCGATCCAGTTGCGCTGCATCGTCATCACGCGCTCGGGCCAGTCGAGCGGCTCGATGTCGTCGAGCAGCCGCTGCGCGTAGTCGGTGATCTTGAAGAACCACTGGGTGAGGTCCCTGCGAACGACCGGCGTCCCGCACCGCTCGCAGGCTCCGTTGATCACCTGCTCGTTCGCCAAGACCGTCGCGTCCTTGGGGCACCAGTTGACCGGCGCGTTCTTCCGATACGCCAGACCGCGTTCGAACAGCCGGAGGAACAACCACTGGGTCCACCGGTAGTACTCGGGGTCGCTGGTGTTGATCCGGCGGGTCCAGTCGAACGACATCCCCATCCGGCGGAACGAGCGCGCCTGCTGCTCGATGTTCGCGTACGTCCATTCCTTGGGGTGGATCCCGCGCTTGATCGCGGCGTTCTCGGCCGGGAGCCCGAAGGCGTCCCAGCCGATCGGATGGAGCACGTTGTTGCCGCGCATCGCGGCGAACCGCGCCACCGCGTCCCCGCCGCTGAACGCCTCCGCGTGACCCATGTGGAGGTCGCCCGAGGGGTACGAGAACATGTCGAGCGCGTAGAACCGGGGTCGAGGGTCCCCGGGGTCCTCGGACGCCCGGTACAGGCCCTCGGCCTCCCACCGTTCGACCCACTTCGGCTCGATCTCGGAGGCGTCGTACCGGCGCATGGTCTGCAGATGCTACCGAACCGACCCCACCGGATCGGTCAGGCGAGCGACGACCTGATCAACGACCCGCCAGCATGTCCAGGGCGTTGGCCAAGCGCTTGCGCTCGAGCGAGACGCCCCGGAGCTCGGCTTCCGCCGCCCGCAGCCGGTCCTTGGCCTCCGAACGCCGACGGTCCAGGTCCTGGATCGCGCCGCGCTCGCGTTCGACGGCGGCGGCCGCGCGACGCTCCCGGGTCTCGGTCGCCGAGAGCTCGCGGCGCAGCTTGGCGGCGTCGGGCTTGGGCTTCGGTGCCTCGGCCGGTGCCGTCGGACGGGACGGCCCGCCCTCGAGCACGCGGAGCCCTGCGCCGGCGAAGGTCGCCGGCGGTCGGACGGGCTTGGTGAGACGACCGGCGCGGACGAGCTCCCCCGTCTCCTCGTCGACCGTGGCGGCCTCCAGGGTCCCCGCGATCGCGTCGGTCGTCGCCGTCGTGGCGCCGCCCGCCCGCTCGAGGATCG
>DATEQE010000169.1:0-6614 GCA_035272825.1 Actinomycetota bacterium | reverse complement strand
ATGGTCCTTGCGCCGTCGAAGAGGCCCCCCGAACCGAAGAGCACCGAGCCGAGGAACCGGCGGGAGCCGGAGGCGGCCGTTCCCCGGGCCGAGCCCGTCCCGGAGCAGGCGCCGGACGAGGTGGTCGCGGCCCCGGCGGAGGCTCCCCCGGAGACGTAGCAGGAGACGTGCGAGGAGTCGCAAGCGGCACACGTTCGACCAGAGGAAGAAGAGCGATGCCCAAACAGAAGACGCACCGAGCGACGGCCAAGCGGTTCCGCATCACGCGGACCGGCAAGGTCCTCCATCGCAAGGCGACCGGCAACCATTTCCTGCGGAAGAAGCGCGGGAGCCGTCGACGCCGCGTGGAGGGCATGACCCAGGTCACGGCCGAGCGCACCAACATCCGTCGGCTCCTGGGGAAGTAGGGAAGATGGCACGGGTCAAACGATCGGTCCACGCGAAGAAGAAGCGCCGTGAGGTGCTCCGCAAGGCGAAGGGGTACTTCGGATCGCGATCGAAGCGCTACCGCGTAGCCAAGGAACAGCTCCTCCACTCGGGACAGTACGCCTACCGCGATCGGCGAGACCGCAAGGCGCAGTTCCGACGACTGTGGATCGCCCGGATCGGAGCCGGCGCTCGCCAGCACGGTCTGTCCTACTCGAGATTGGTGCACGGCCTGAGCAAGGCCGGGATCGAGGTCGACCGCAAGATGCTGGCCGACATGGCCGTGCACGATCCGGCCGCGTTCGGCCAGCTCGTCGAGGCCGCCAAGGACGCGCTCGCGGCCTAGCCCCGGAGGCCGGGAGGGCGCGTGATCACCTCCGTCCGGAACCCGAAGGTCGCCGCGGCGCTCAAGCTCCACAAGCGGGCGTTCCGCGAGCGCGAACGCGCGTTCCTTGTCGAGGGAGTGCAGGCACTGGGCGAGGCGCTCTCGATGCCCGGCAGCCCGATCACGACCCTGTTCCACAGGGAGCCCTCGCATCCCCTGGTCGAACGCGCGCGCGCCCGGGGCGTCGCCACGGCGCTCGTGAGCGACGACGTGATGGCCCGCCTCGCTGGGACGGTCACCCCGCAGGGGTTCGTGGGGGTCGCGGGGTTCCTCGACGTCCCATTCGACGACCTGCCCGATGAGCCGGCCGGGGTGGCGCTGCTGCACGAGGTCCGAGATCCGGGGAACGCCGGGACGGTGCTCCGATCCGCCGACGCCGTCGGTGCCGACGCCGTCGTCTTCTCCTCGTCCTCGGTCGACGTGTACAACGCGAAGACCGTGCGGGCCTCGGCGGGCTCGCTGTTCCACCTACCGGTCGTCCGGGGCCCCGACACCGCGTCGGCGATCGACGCGCTACGAGCACGGGGGATGCGGGTCCTCGCGATGGACGCCGGCGGCGAGGGCGACCTCTACGAGCAGGACCTGTCCGATCCCGTTGCGTTCGTGTTCGGCAACGAGGCGTGGGGTCTGCCCACGGAGATCGCGGCCCTGGCCGACGCGACCGTGCGGGTGCCGATCACGGGTCGAGCCGAGTCCCTGAACCTCGCCGCGGCCGCGACCGTCTGCCTGTTCGAATGGGAGCGTCAGCGTCGCGAGGGCAGGCGGGCGGTGCTCGAGACGATCATCGCCGCCGCCGCTCACGACATCCGCTCGCCGCTCACCGCGTTGAAGGGGATCGGGCACGCCCTCGCCACCCGGTGGGAGCAGATGACGCCCGAAGACCGCGAACTGATGCTGCGGGGGATCCAGTTCGACACCGATCGCCTGAACGCGATCCTGCGTCAGCTCGTGGACGCCGCCCGGGTCGCCGCCGGTGCGCTCGACCTGTTCCCGCAACGGACGGCCGTCGCGCAGGTGGTCGAGGAGATCGCGACGTCCCTGGCCCGCGATCCCGATCACGTCCGCGTGGAGTGGGCAGGGAGCGACGAGCTGAACGTATTCGTCGACCCCGAACGCCTCCGGCTCGTGCTCGAGGCGTTCGTCGAATCCCTCGTCTGGTGGGCGAGCGAGGGTCCGGTGCGCGTCGAGGGACGCGTTCGGGGCGGCCGGCTCTCGGTCGAGGCTCGCCGCGCCGAGACCGAGCTCACACAGGAGCATGCGGAGCGTCTGTTCCGTCCCCGCGCGCCGGGGACCGGTTCCGGGAGCAAGATCGGGCTGTTCGTTGCGCTCGGCGTGGCCGAGGCCCAGGGGGGCAGCGTGTCGGCCCACGTCGCCGACGGCACGCTCACCTTCACACTCGACCTCCCCGTCCCATCCGAGCCGGACGCCTGATGCGAGGACGCGCAGGCGCGCGGCGTCGCGGAAGGCCTGAAAAGGCCCTTGCTAGACTCGCCGCACCATGGACCCGACCGAGGCCGCGCGCATCCTGGAGCAGGAGCTCGAGCGTGGACGCGCGCTGATCGAGGCGGCGCGGACGGTCGAGGAGCTCGACGAGGCCAAGACCGCGGTCCTGGGGCGCAAGGCCCCGATCGCGAGCGTGCAGAGCTCGCTCGGGTCGCTGCCCGCCGACGCCCGGCGCGACCTCGGACGGCGGACCAACGAGGCCTTCGCGGAGCTGCGGTCCGAACTCGACGCGCGCCGCGCCGAGCTCGAGGAGGGCGCCGAGGACGAACTGCTTCGGGTCGACGCGGTCGACGTCACCCTGCCCGGCCGGCGCCCGCGTCCGAGCTCGCTGCACCCGCTCAGCCTCGTGCAGGACCGGATCGTCGAGATCTTCACGCGGATGGGGTACCGGGTGGCCGTGGGACCCGAGATCGAGGACGAGTGGCACAACTTCGAGGCGCTCAACATCCCCCCCGACCATCCCGCAAGGACGATGAAGGACTCCCTGTATGTCGACGCGGACGGGCTCCTGCTCCGCACCGAGACCAGCTCGGTCCAGATCCGGACGATGGAGTCGCAGGAGCCGCCGATCTCGGTCATCGTCCCGGGGCGCACCTACCGGCGAGAGGCCGTCGACGCGACGCACCTGTCGGTCTTCCATCAGGTCGAGGGGCTCGTCGTCGATGAGGGGATCTCGTTCGCCGACCTCCGCGGCACGCTGGAGGCCTTCGCCCGCGAGATGTTCGGCGAGGACGTGCGGGTGCGGCTCACGCCCGACTACTTCCCATTCGTCGAGCCCGGTTGCCAGGCGGCGGTGTCGTGCTTCGTCTGCGGCGGCGTCGGATGCCGCGTCTGCGGGAACGGGTGGCTCGAGCTGCTCGGCGCCGGCATGGTCCACCCGAAGGTGCTCGAGAACTGCGGGATCGACTCCGAGCGGTATACGGGGTTCGCGTTCGGTATGGGGATCGAGCGCGTCGCGATGGTCAAGTACGGCGTCAACGACATGCGGCTGTTCGTCGAGGGTGACGTTCGCTTCCTCGAACGGTTCGAGGGCGCGGCGTGAAGGTCGTCCTGTCCTGGCTCCGTGAGCTGTGTCCGACCGAACGGTCCGCCGAGGACCTCGCCGAGCTGCTGACCGCCAAGGGCGCCGAGGTCGAGGCGATCGAGCGTCCGTGGGAGCGGGTCTCCGGTGTCGTGGTCGCCAGGGTCCTCGAGGTCCGCGACCACCCGAACAGCGACACCCTGTGCCTCGCCCGCGTGGAGACCGGTTCGGGCGAGCTCGAGGTGGTCGTCGGCGTTCGGAACATGGCACCCGGCGACCTCGTGCCGTTGGCGCCGCCCGGCGCGAGCGTGGTCACGCTCCCCGAACCCCTGGGGGCCCGCGAGATCCGCGGCGTCGTCTCCCACGGCATGCTGTGTGCGCCCGACGAGCTCGGCATCTCGGCGTCGCACGACGGAATCCTCGTGCTGCCGGGCGACCTGGAGCCGGGCACGGACGTGGCCGAGGCGTTCGGGCTGACCGACGCGGTCCTCGACATCGAGGTCACGCCGAACCGCCCCGACTTCCTCTCGGTGCTCGGGATCGCCCGGGAGGTGGCGGCCGCGACGGGCACGCCGCTGTCGCCCCACCACAGCCGGGTCGAGGAGGACGCGGAGCCCGCAGAGGGCGTCGCGACGCTGGAGGTCGCGGATCTCGAACGCTGCCCGCGTTACCTCGCCAGGATCGTCCGCGACGTGCGACACGTGCCGTCGCCGATCGCGATCCAGGCGCGTCTGTTCGCGGCCGGGATGCGCCCGATCTCCGCGGTGGTCGACGCGACGAACTACGCGATGCTCGAGATCGGGCAGCCGCTCCACCCGTTCGACCTCGCGCTCCTGAAGGGTCCCGGCATCGTGGTCCGCCGCGCCGAACCCGGGGAGACGCTCGTGACGCTCGACGGGATCCAGCGGGCGTTCACCGACGACGACCTGTTGATCTGCGACGCCGAGCGCCCGGTCGCCGTGGCCGGCGTGATGGGTGGCGAGCTCGCCGAGGTCTCCGAGCAGACGAACGACGTGCTGCTCGAGGCGGCGTGGTTCGAACGCGGAGGCGTCCAACGCACGCGGCGGCGGATCGGCCTGTCGACGGAGGCGTCGACGCGGTTCGAGCGTGGCGTCGATCCCGACGCCGCACCGACCGGCGCCGACCGGGCGTGCCGGTTGATGTCCGAGTGGTGCGGTGCGCGCGTGCTCCGCGGCGTCGTCGAGGTGGGCGGGCCCCCGCCACGGCGCCGGATCGAGCTGCGGGCGCCGCGGGCGTCGGCGCTGATCGGGTACCCGGTGACGAGCGCGGACGCCGTGGAGGCGTTCGAGCGGCTGGGGATCGGGACCGAGACCGTCGACGAGGCCACGATCCGCGCCGAGGTCCCGGGGTACCGCGTCGACCTCGAGCGCGAGGTGGACCTGATCGAGGAGGTCGTGCGTGTGCAGGGGTACGAGCGGGTCGGCTCCACGCTCCCGCCGATCGCGCGGCCGGGCGGGCTGCCCGCCGCCTACGGGTTCCGGACCCGCGTCCGTGACGCGCTGCGACGGGCCGGTCTGCGCGAGGTTCGGCAGATCCCGTTCGTCTCCGAGGCCGACCTCCGGATGGTGGGGGACGACGACGCGATACGGGTCACCAACCCGCTCCAAGCGGACGACGGATGGCTTCGGACGCGCCTGACCCCCGGGGTGCTGAAGGTCGTCCGGCACAACGCCCATCGCCACGTCCGATCGGCCGCCGTCTTCGAGGTCGACACGGTCTTCCGGATGCGCGACGGGCGCCCCGAGGAACGCCCGAAGGCCGCGTTCGCGCTGAACGGGAACGCCGACCCGGGGTGGGCGCGCGACGACCGCCCGTTCGACGTGTTCGACGCGAAGGGCATCGTCGAGGCCGTGATGGCCGAGCTCGGTGTCGCGTGGACGCTTGGGGACCCGATCGGCCGCCCGTTCCACCCCGGCAGGTCGGGCGCGATCATGGTCGGCGACGAGCGGGTCGGCGTCCTCGGCGAGATCCACCCCCGCGTCGCCGATCGGTTCGGCCTCACCGGGCGGGTCGCGGTGGCCGAGCTCGAGGTCGAGGCCCTGATGCGCCTCGCGCCGCCGGCGTCGAGTGTGGAGGACGTGCCGCGCTTCCCGCCGGTCCGCCGCGACCTGGCCTTCACCGTCGACGCGTCGATCCCGGCCGGACGCGTCCGTTCGGCGCTCGAGGACGCGGCGGGCGAGATCCTCGGCTCGGTGCTCCTGTTCGACGTGTTCGAGGGCCCGCCGCTGCCCCAGGGAACGAAGAGCCTCGCCTTCTCGGTCGATTTCCGCGCACCCGACCGGACGTTGACCGACGAGGAGGCCGACGGCGCGGTGGAGGCGATCGTCGAACGGCTGTCGCGCGACGTCGGCGCCCGGCTCCGGTCGGGCTGAACCCGCCGGGCTCGCTGCGGATCGCGGCCGGCGTCGCTCGCGGGCGGGGCCTGCGAGCGGCGGGTCGGACCCGCGGTCTAGACTCGGACGATGGACCGCGACCTGCTGTCGATCGACGACCTCTCGCCGAGGGAGCTCGGCCAGCTGCTCGAGCTGTCCGCCAAGGTCAAGGCACAGCCGGGGGACTACGCGGATCGACTCGCGGGGCGTTCGGTCGCGATGATCTTCGAAAAGCCCTCGACCCGGACCCGGGTCTCCTTCGAGATCGCGGTCGCCTCGACCGGCGGCCATCCGGTGCCGCTGTCCTCCGCGGATCTCCAGCTCGGGCGGGGCGAGACGATCGAGGATACCGGGCGGGTCCTGTCGAGGTACGTCCAGGCGATCGTGCTGCGGACCTTCGAGCAGGAACGGCTGGAGGTGCTCGCCTCGGCGGCCTCGGTCCCGGTGGTGAACGCCCTGTCCGATTTCGAGCACCCGTGCCAGTGCCTGGCCGACCTGCTGACGATCAAGGAGGTGAAGGGGGAACTCGCCGGCACGATCGTCACGTACCTGGGGGACGGCAACAACGTGACGCACTCGTTGCTGTTCGGCGGCGCCAAGGCGGGGATGCACGTGCGTGCCGGGACGCCGCCCGGTTTCGAGCCGATCCCGCAGGTCGTGCAGCGCGCATCCGACATCGCCGCGGAGACCGGCGGGAGCGTGTCGATCACGCACGACCCGATCGAGGCGTCGCGCGGCGCTGACGTCCTGTACACCGACGTCTGGGCGAGCATGGGGCAGGAGGCCGAGTCCGACGAGCGCGCCCTCGTCTTCCCGGCGTACGCGCTGGACGCGGAGAAGGTGGCTGTCGCCGCCCCGGACGTCACCGTGATGCACTGCCTACCAG
>DATEQE010000168.1:0-9637 GCA_035272825.1 Actinomycetota bacterium | reverse complement strand
ATGCTCGGGTGGACGACCACGCCGTGGACGCTGATCTCCAACACCGGGCTCGCGGTAAGGGCTGACGCTGCGTACGTGGTGGTCGAGCGGGAGGGGGAGCGGCTGGTCCTGGCCGAGGCGCTGCGCGAGGCGGTCCTGCCGGATGCGCCGGTCGTGGCCGGCCCGTTGCCGGGGAGCGCGTTCGTCGGGATCCGGTACGAGCCGCTGTACACAAACGTCGAGGGCGCCCACCGCGTCGTGCCGGCCGACTTCGTCTCGCTCGAGGACGGCACCGGCGTCGTCCACCTGGCGCCCGCCTTCGGCCCCGAGGACCTCGAGATCGGAAGGCGTGAGGGGTGGGCGCCGTTCAAGCCGCTCGACGGCGAGGGCCGGTTCACGGACGAGGCGCCGGCGTTGGTCCGTGGCGAGTTCTTCAAGGACGCCGACGACGCCATCATCGCGGACCTGCGTTCGCGTGGGCTGTTGCTGCGGGCCGGGACGATCGTGCACGCGTATCCCCTGTGCTGGCGCTGCGACACGCCGCTGATCTACATCGCGAGGAGCTCGTGGTACGTGCGGACGACAGCGGTCAAGGACCGGCTGCTCGCGGTGAACGAGGAGGTCGACTGGTTTCCGGGGCACATCAAGCACGGGCGCTACGGCGATTGGCTCGAGAACAACGTGGACTGGGCGCTCTCACGCGAGCGCTATTGGGGCACCCCGTTGCCGATCTGGCGGTGCGACCAGGGACACGACACCGCGATCGGGTCGCTCAGGGAACTTTCGGAGCTTGCACGCCGCGACGTGACCGGGCTCGACCCGCACCGTCCCGCGATCGACGAGGTGACCGTCCCGTGTCCCACCTGCGGTGGCATCTCGACCAGGGTCCCCGAGGTGATCGACACCTGGTACGACTCCGGCGCGATGCCATACGCGCAGTGGGGCTACCCGCACGTGCCCGGCTCGGTCGAGCGGTTCGAGGAGGCGTACCCCGCGGACTTCATCTGCGAGGCCATCGACCAGACCCGCGGCTGGTTCTACACGCTGATGGCCGAGGGCGTGCTCCTCTTCGATGCCACGACCTACCACACCGTGGTGTGCCTTGGGCACCTCGTCGACCGGGACGGGCGCAAGATGTCGAAGTCGCTCGGCAACACCGTGGACGCGTTCGAGGTGATGGACCGGCAGGGTGCGGACGCGCTCCGCTGGTTCCTGCTCACGGGTGGCTCGCCGTGGTCGCCTCGCCGGGTCAGCATGCAGATGTTCGACGATGTCGTCCGGCAGTTCCTGCTCCCGCTGTGGAACGTGTACGCGTTCTTCGTCACGTACGCGAACGCGAGCGGGTTCGACCCGTCCGAGGGCGACGTCGTCCCAGTTGCGGAGCGACCGCTCCTGGACCGATGGGTGCTCTCACAGCTCTCGCGGACCGAGACCGCCGCCCGCGACGGCCTCGAGGCGTACGACGCGACCGGCGCCGGCCGGCGGATCGCCGACTTCGTGGATGACCTGTCGAACTGGTACGTCCGGCGCGCCCGCCGGCGGTTCTGGGATCCCGCCGGCGAAGGAGGGGACGACGTCCGCGCGGCCTTCCTCACGCTGCACGCGTGCCTCGTCAGCCTCTCGCAGCTGCTCGCGCCCTTCACACCATTCATCACGGAGACCCTGTGGCGCAACCTCGCCGCGGGACGTGAGGGCGCGCCGGACTCCGTGCACCTCTCGGAGTACCCGACCGCCGACGAGCGACTGGTGGATCCGACGCTCGACGACGCGATGGCCGCCGTCCGCCAGATCGTGGAGCTCGGGCGACGGGTCCGTACCGAGACCAAGGTGCGCGTTCGCCAGCCGCTGCTCGAGGCCGTCGTCCACTACGCCGGCGACCACGCCGCCCTGGAGCCGCTGCTCGACCTGGTCGCCGAGGAGCTGAACGTGAAGCAGGTGCTGTTCGCCGAGTCCGCCGAGCAGCTGGGTCGCTGGCGCGCCAAGCTCAACTTCAGGGTCCTCGGCCCCCGGCTCGGTCTCAGGGTCAAGGACGCGGCGGCGGCGCTCGAGCGGGACGACGGGTCGCTCGCCGCCGCGCTGGCCCACGGCGATCCCGTGCGGGTCGACCTAGAGACCGAACGGGTCGAGCTCACGCCTTCGGATGTCGACCTCGCCCAGGAGACGACCGCGGGCTGGGGGGTCGCGAGCGACGGCGGCATCACCGTCGCGCTCGAGCTCGAGCTCACGCCCGAGCTCCGAGCCGAGGGCGTCGGCCGCGAGCTGGTGCGTGCGGTGCAAGACGCGCGCAAGGCCGCAGGCCTGGACGTCGGCGATCGGATCATGCTCGGTCTCCGGGTGGAGGGTCCGGCCGCCGAAGCGCTCGACGCGCATCGCGCATGGATCGCCAGGGAGACCCTGGCCGTGGAGGTCGTCGACGGGACCGCGCCCGATGCGACGTTCGGGCAGACCTTCGAGATCCAGGGCGCTCGGGTGAGGGTCAGCCTCCGGCGGGCGTGAGGGGGAGGCGAGAAGCTCGGCTCAGACCTCGAGCCGAGGCCGGGGCGTTCGGCTCAGTCCTCGCCCCAGAAGAGCTCGCGCAGCGAGCGTTCGCGTCGCTCGGTCGCCGGCGCCCCCTCCGTCGAGAAGACGGGCTCGGTCTCGGACTCGACGATCTGCGGCGGCCCATCCGGCGGGAGGTCGTCCTCGTCCGCCGGCCCGATCTCGACCGGCGGCTCGCTCGCTTGGAGCCGCTCGCGGATCTCGGCGGCCGAGGCCGGCTCGAGGTCCTCCGGGGCCGCCGCGGGCATTTGGGAAGCGCTCGAGGCGGTCGCTCGTTCCTCCACGGCGTCCGTCTCGACCGAGGGACGCACTTCCGGCACCCACGCCGGCGTGGCGGCGGACCGTGTGGCGTCGGGCACCGAGGACGCCTCGGCGCGCTCGCGGATCGCGAGCACCATCTGCTTGATCTCTTCCGCGTGCGCCTGCACGAGACCGCCGAGGCTCTGGAGGAACTCCCGTTCCCGGTTCAGGAACGGTGCCACGGCGCCCCGGGCGTCGCCCGAGCCGGCGGCGGCCCGGATCCCCTCGGCCTGCTCGTGGGCACGCCGGACGATCTCGTCGGCCTCGGCACGTGCCCGGGCCACCGTGGCACCGGCGTCGCCGGTCGAGCCCGCGACCGCCTGGAGGGGCTGCCCCACGACCGGCCGCAAGCGCTCGAGCTCCTCGACATATGAGGACAGGCCCTCGGTGATCCGATCCAGGAACGCGTCGACGTCGCGCTCGTTGTACCCTCGAAACGCCAGGCGGAACTCCACCTGCTGCACCTCTTCCGGCGTGATCCGGGCGCTGGTCGCCGGGGCGTCGTCCGTTCCCTTCTTCCTCCGCATGCAGTCGTCCCCCTCCGTCAGCAATTGAGCGCGATCCGCAGGACCGCAAGGATAACGAACGCGATGAGGATGGAGAGGTCGAGCCCGACGCCACCCGCCCGGATCGGCGGTATCAGCGCCCGGAGGGGGCGCAGGACGGGTTCGGTGACGTCGTCGAGCAGATCCAGGATCGTTCGAAGCGGCCCGGAGTACGGCGGGCGGAACCCGAACATGTACGCCCACGAGATGATCACGCGGACGAACAACAGGATCGTGTAGACCGTCAGGGCGACGCAGAAGAGGTTGAGCAGCGCGTTCTCGGCGGCGGTCATCGCGGACGGGTCGAACGATCGAGCGGCGTCAGAACTGGTTGTAGAGGTCGCCGCCGGCGATGCGCTCGCGGTCTTCGGCGGAGACGTCCACGTTCGCGGGCGTCAACAGGTAGACCCGGTTGGCCACCATCTCGATCTTGCCGTCGAGCCCGTACACGAGCCCGGACGCGAAGTCGACGAGCCTCCGAGCGATCGTGTCGTCGGTACTCTGCAGGTTCATGATGACCGGGATCCCGTCCTTGAACCGATCGGCGATGTCCCGCGCTTCGTTGAAGCGGCGCGGCTCCGACTTGTGGATCGAACCCGCGGTCGCGGGGCGACTCGACGGGATGGTGCGCACGATCCCGTCGTGCTCCGCCTCGAGCTCCACCTCGCGGACGGCCTGCGGTCGCTGGAAGCGACGGACCTCGGCGGTCTCGGGGGCGGCGCCGACCTCGTCGAGCTCCTCGAACTCATCGTCCTCGACGAGGCCGAGATAGGTGAGCGTCTTCTTCCACACGCCTGGCATCACGTCCTCCCTGTATCTTCCGGGCGCCGTGCCCCGAACAAGGCCGTGCCGATCCGGACCATCGTAGCGCCTTCCTCCACCGCAACCGGGTAATCGAGCGACATTCCCATGGAGAGATCCGCCGCCTCCGGGTGGTGCGCCGCCACCCCGTCCCGAAGCTCCCGCAGGCGGCGGAAGAACGGACGGGAGTCCTCGGCGTCGGACGGTATCGGCGGCAGGGTCATCAGGCCGACGAGATCCACGCCGTCGGTCCCGGCGACCTCGTCGGCCGCGACCTCCACCCCGTCGGGAGCGACGCCCGTCCGCTCCCCCGTGAAGTCCACCTCGATCAGCACGGGGATCGACCGGCCGATGCCGAGCGCTCGCCGCGCGAGACGTTCCATCGCGCGTCCGGGCGTGACGGTCTCGACGACATCGGCGAGCTCGGCCACGTGGTGCGCCGAGTGGCTCTGCAGGGTGCCGATGAAATGCCAGACGATCCCGTCCACCCGATCCCGTTTGGTGCGGAGCTCCCTGACGTAGTTCTCCCCCACCTCGCGGACGCCCGCGTCGCGGACGCGTTCGATCGCCTCGGGCTCGACGGTCTTGGCCGCGGCCACGATGCGGACCCCGCCGGGGTCCCGCCCGGCCCGTTCGCATGCGCCCGCGATCTGCTCGCGGATCGTCGTCAGGTTCGCGACGAGGGCGTCGGGCGTGGGGTCGGCCGGCACGTCACGCAAGGTAACAGAAGCCTACAGTCAGGAACAGGAGGCACACGAAGAACATCAGCACCGATCGAGTGGGGGTCGAAGGAGCCGTGATCCGCGGATGAAGGGGGCGGGACCCCGGGCCCCAGAGGCGGGGGAAGGGCGCCTCTGACCGCTCGAACACGATCCCGCCCCCACAGTGCGGGGCGAACGTTCCGCCCTCTAGCTCTTCAAGAAGTCCGGGATGTCGAGATCCTCCTCGGCGTCGAACGTGGCCCCCTCCGGGGCGGGCTTGAAGATCTCGTCCTCCTCCTCGACCAGGATCGACGGCATCGGCATGACGTCGTCCTCGTCCTCGATCGACGCGGATGCCGCCGGGACCGGCTCGAGCACCGCCAGAGGCTCGGGCTCCTCGAGCAGGCGCGACAGTCGGCTCTCGGCGAACCTGGACGTCGTCGGCGCGGTCAGCGCCTTGTCGAAACCGGCGGCGATCACCGTCACGCGGATCTCCTCGCCGAGGGCGTCATCGATCACGGCGCCGAAGATGATGTTCGCGTCGGGGTGCGCGACCCGGGTGATCGTGTCTGCGGCCTTGTTCACCTCGTGCAGGGTGAGACCCGTGGGCCCGGCGACCGACAGCAGCAACCCGCGCGCCCCCTCGATCGAGGATTCCAGCAGCGGCGACGAGATCGCCGACCGAGCGGCCTCCTCGGCGCGGTCCTCGCCCGAGCCGTGACCGATCCCCATCAACGCGGACCCCGCGCCCGTCATGACCGACCGAACGTCGGCGAAGTCGAGGTTAATCAGGCCCGGCGTCGTGATGAGCGACGTGATGCCGTCCACACCCTGGAACAGGACCTGGTCCGCGGTACGGAACGCGTCGATCATCGGGGTACTGGGGTCGGAGACCTGGAGCAGGCGATCGTTCGGCACGACGATCAACGTGTCCACGGCCTTCTTCAGCTCGGTGATCCCGAGGTCCGCCTGCGTCGCGCGCAGACGACCCTCGAAGCCGAACGGCCGCGTCACGACGCCGATCGTGAGCGCATCGAGCGCGCGGGCGATCTCGGCGACGATGGGCGCGCCGCCGGTCCCGGTGCCCCCGCCCTCGCCCGCCGTGACGAACACCATGTCGGCGCCCTTGAGGATCTCCTCGATCTCGTCGCGGTGCTCCTCGACGGCCCGGCGACCGACCTCGGGATCCGACCCCGCACCTAGGCCGCGCGTCGTCTCACGGCCGATGTCGAGTTTGACCTCTGCGTCCGACATCAGCAGCGTCTGCGCATCCGTGTTCACCGCGATGAACTCGACCCCTCGCAGGCCGCCTTCGATCATGCGGTTGACCGCGTTCACACCACCCCCGCCGATCCCGATCACTTTGATGACGGCGAGGTAGTTCTGTGGAGAATCCATCACCGAGATCTCCGCTCCCCGGGTGAAGCCCCCGGTCTACCTGGGGAAACGCCCGTCGTGTCTCCCGTAGGACTGAACCTCAACTGAACGTTGATTGTTATATCTACTTGACGTTGACTAGGGCACGCTACTATCAAAGCCCAGGTCCGTCAATATCCCCACTGGTCGCGTTAGTCGTGCGCGTAACAACCGTTCGATCAGGCCGGATCGACGAACGTCGCGGCCGGCGCGAGCGCGGAGACGACCGACAGGGTTCGCAGGGGCCTCCCCTCGCTCCCGGCCCACGCGAGCATCCGTCCCATCGTTACGGCCTTGCGCTCGGCGTCCTCCGGCGTGCCGAAGCGAACGGTCGGGCCACCCCGCAAACGGAGCTCGAGCGTTCCGTTCAGCAGGACGCGAACCCGGGCGACCTGCGCCCGCAGGCCAGGCGCCATCGCGCCCAGCGCGCGAGCCGCGCCGACAGGACTCGGCCGGACGCCCTCCACCCGCCCGACACCACCGAGCTCGATCACCGCCAGGCCCCGGGGCACGGTCCCCGATCCTAGCGCGGTCCCGTCGGCCGCCATCAACGACCTCACGGGACCCTGGGCGACGGCGACCGGGGCGCGTTCGCGGACGACGATCTCCACGTTCAACGGGAACGTCACATGGACGTCCGCGTCCGCGATCCACGGCTCCGCCTCGAGGCGGCGTTCGGCGGCGCCCTCGTCGAGCCACAGCGCATTGGTCGCGCCCGTGACACCGGCGATCCGGACGATCTGAGGCCGATGCAGGTGGTCGGCACCCGACACCTCGATCCGGCGAACGTCGAACACGGACGACCGCGACGCGGCCACCCCACCGATCACGAGCGCGACCGATCCCACGGCGATCAACGCCCTTCGGCGACGGCCGGGGAGCGACCGAAACCACTCAGCGGGACGCGAGGTCGAGATCCCCAAGCAGATGCACCTCCGGTTCGAGACGGACGCCCGATCGCTGCGCGACGAGGTCCTGGACATCGCCGATCAGGGACAGGACGTCGGCGGCGGTCGCGCCGTCGGACGCGATGATGAAGTTTGCGTGCTTCGTCGAGATCGAGGCGAGGCCGAGACGACGACCCTTGGCTCCCGCCTCCTCGATCAGACGGGCGGCGTGGTCACCGTGCGGATTCTTGAAGACGCTCCCACAGTTCGGTTCGGCGAGCGGTTGCGTCCGACGGCGCCAATCGCGAGCCTCGTCCATCCGAGCCCGGATCTCGGCGGGATCGCCGGATCGCAGCCGGACCGTGGCGCCCACGATGACGGCGCCGTGCGGGAGGTCGGACCGGCGATAGGAGAAGCCCGCGTCGTCCGCACTCACGCGGTGCGCTGCCCCGTCACCAAGGCCGAACACGTCGACGGACTCGACCACGTCCGCGAGCGTCCCGCCGTGGGCGCCGGCGTTCATCCGCACGGCGCCGCCCAGCGAGGCCGGGATCGCCACCCCGAACTCCAGCCCCGAGAGCCCGTGTGCGAGGGCCACCCCGGCGAGCGCCGGCAGTGGCATCGCGCTCCCGGCGGTGAGCCGCTCGCCGTCGCGAGCCGACCAGCGGTAGCCCCGGCCGAGACGCAGCACGAGGCCGGGGAAGCCCTCGTCGGCGACCAGGACGTTCGAGCCCTTCCCGAGCACCGCCACCCGGATGCCCGTCTGGCGTACGGCCTCGAAGACCGCGACCAGATCGGACTCGGACTCGGGTTCCAGGAAGAGGGCGGCAGGCCCGCCGATCCGGAACGTGGTGAGCGCCGCGAGCTCGAACCGCGTGCGGACCCGCTCACCGCACGCGGCCCGCAGGATCGCCTCCGCCCGGCCGATCATGCCGTCCGTGACCGTCACGACGCCTCCTCGATCCGTTCGCGCGCGGCGTCGCCCAGCATCCAGACGTCGCCACACCCCATCGTCAGGACCAGGTCGCCCTGGCGGACCTCGCGCGCGAGGAACTCGACGACGTCGTTCCGGTGAGGCAGGTAGACGACCCGACGGTCGCGCCCGGTGCGGGCGATGCCCTCCACCACCAGCTTGCCGGTCACGCCCGGGATCGGCTCTTGCGCCGCGCCGTAGACGTCGGTCACTACGATCACGTCGGCGCCGACCAGGCTCGCCCCGAGCTCCTTCCACAGCGCCTGCGTCCTGGAGTAGCGGTGCGGTTGGAAGACCGCGAGGACCCGACGGTGGGCGGTCCGGCAAGCGACGTCCAGCGTGACCTCGAGCTCGGTCGGGACGTGTCCGTAGTCGTCGTAGAAGTCGGCGCCGAGCACCGATCCTCGGCGCTCGAAGCGGCGGTGGACGCCGGCGAACCCGGCGAGCGCTTCGACCGCCGCGTCGGCGGGGACGCCGACCGCCTCCGCGGCCGCTACCGCGGCCGCCGCATTCAGCAGGTTGTGTGCGCCGTCCACGGCCAACCGGAGATCGTGGTGCCGTCCGCCGGCGTCCAGCGTCGCGGATGCGCCCCCCGGCCCGACCGAGCCGACGTCCACGCGGATCCCCGCGTCCGGTCGCGTGCCGTACGTCGTGACCGGCCGACCCGCCGCCGCGACCGCGCGCATCGCGGACGGGTCGTCGGCCCAGACGACGACGTGCGCGCATCGTTCGGCGAACGCGGTGAACGCGCTCTCGATCTCCTCGAGCCCACCGCCGTAGAAGTCGACGTGATCCAGCTCGATGTTGGTGACCACGCCGACGGCCGGACGACCGAGGAGGAAGGAACCGTCGCTCTCGTCCGCCTCGGTGACGAACAGCTCACCCGACCCCGCGTTCGCCCCGCTGCCGGACTCGTTCATGTCCCCGCCGATCACGTACGTCGGGTCCAGCCCCGCGCGTTCCAAGACGAGGGCGATCATCGCGGTCGTCGTCGTCTTGCCGTGCGTTCCCGCGACGGCGATCTCACGCCGGTCGGTCGCGGCGGCGGCGAGGGCCTGCGCCCTCGCCCACGTCGGGATCCCGCGGCGTCGCGCCTCGACGAGTTCGGGGTTGTCGTCGCGGATCGCGCTCGAGACGACGACCGCGTCGGCGTCGCCCAGGTTCGCCCCGGCGTGACCGGTGGCGATCGTTGCCCCGTGCGCGCGGAGCTCCCGCACGCCCTCCGAGTCCTTCAGGTCCGAACCCGTCACGCCGACACCCCGCGCGAGGAACAGTCGAGCGAGGTTGCGCATCCCCGCGCCGCCGATGCCGATCATGTGCACGCGCCGGACGTCGGCGAGGTCCGGCACCTCCAGCGTGGGGATCGAACCGGGCGGCGGACGGTAGCTACTCATCCCGATCCCCCGCCGCGAGGACCGTGCGCGCGAGCGCGTTCGCGGCGTCCGGCTTCGACCACGCGCGGGCGCGTTCGCCCATCGAACGCAGGCGCCGGTCGTC
>DATEQE010000167.1:0-8372 GCA_035272825.1 Actinomycetota bacterium | reverse complement strand
TCGCTCAGCGCGTCGCCCCGGACGGCGACGAGGTCGGCGAACAGCGCGGGCTCGATCGCGCCGACCCGGTCTCGCCACCCGAGGAGCTCGGCCGCGACCACGGTGGCGGAGCGGATCGCCTCGATCGGCGTCATGCCGTGCTTGACCATCGTCGCGAACTGGTGCGCGTTCATCCCATGTGGGTAGGTCCCGCTGTCGGTCCCGAACGCGATCCGGACCCCCGCCTCGGCCGCCTTGGCGAACCCCTCCCGCTGCACATCGGTCGTTTCGCGGAGCTTGCGCATCACGTTCGGCGACCAGTGTTCGCGCTCGCCCTGTTCGATCGTCCAGTCCCCCATCCACACGTCCGCGACGAGGAAGGTGCCGTGCTCGACCATCAGCGCGATCGACTCGTCGTCCATCAGGGATCCGTGTTCGATCGAGCGCACGCCGGCGCGGATCGCCCGCTTGATGCCCTCGGCGCCGTGGGCGTGGGCCGCGACGTGGGTCTCGTACAGGGCGGCCTCCTCCACCGCCGCCCGGATCTCGGCCTCGCTGAACTCGGGCGCGGACGGGACGGTGCCCTCGGTGAGGACCGCACCCGTGGCGATGACCTTGATGAAGTCGGCGCCGCCGTGGAGGATCTCGCGCACCACCCGGCGCACCTCGTCGACCGAGTTCGCGACGCCGAACCGCAGCTCGCGGGGGACGACCGCGTCAACGTCGGGCGCCAGGCCGGTCACGTCGCCCCCACCGCCGGAGCTCGTGACGTACGCCCCCGCGCACAGCATCCGAGGACCGATCACGTCGCCGGCTTCGATCGCGTCGCGCAACGCCACGTCCACGAACGCACGGAACGTCCCGACGTCCCGGACACTGGTGAACCCGGCCAGCACCGTGTCGCGCGCGTTCCGGACGCCGGAGAGCGCCTCCTGCGCGCCGGTTCGCTGCACGAGCGCCGCGTAGCCGTGACCGCCCTCGATCTCGCCGATCAGGTGCGCGTGGCAGTCGATCAGTCCGGGGAGCACCGTGTGCTCGGACAGGTCGATTTCCACCGGCGATCCGTCATCGTCGCCGATCGACTCGATCCGGTCGCCGCGGATGCCGATCACGCGATCGCGGAACACCTCGCCCGTGACGACGTCGAGCAACCACCCGGCGCGGATGCGGGTGAGATCGTCGCTCATGGCTCGGTCAGTCGGAACGACGGGTCCGCCGACAGGTCGGCGACGTCCATCTGCGCCTTCTGCAGCCGGCCGGAGTAGTCCCAGTTCATGGCCTGCCAGCGCGTGAACTGGTCGAGCACCCACACGCCGGACTGTCGCGCGCCGTTGCCGCTCCGTCCGTTGCCGCCGAAGGGCAGGTGGGCCTCGGCGCCGGTGGTCGAGTTGTTCACGCTCACCATGCCCGCCGAGATGCGCTCGCGGAACCGGAACACGTTGAGCGGGTCCGTCGTGTAGATCGAGGCCGACAGGCCGTAGCCGTGACCGTTCGCCAGCGCCATCGCCTCCTCGAAGTCCCCGAACGACGCGACGCCGACAATCGGGCCGAACGTCTCCTGCTTGTACAGGTCGTCGTCCATCGTGACGCCGTCGACGATCGTCGGGTGCACGAACAGGCCGGCCTCAGGATCGCCGACGAACCCGGCGCGCGGAGCGTCGCGCGTGATCCTTCCGGTCGCGGTCGAGCCGCGGAGCGCGTGGTGCGGCTGCACCCAGTCGAGCCATCCGAGGAACCGGTCGCAGAAACGTGACGAGATCATCGGCCCGTAGAGCACTTCCTCGAACGGATCGCCGATCGCCGCGGTCTCGACCGCCTCGGCGTACCGTGCGAGGAACTCATCGTGCACCTGCTCGTGCACGATCACCGTCCCGAGCGAGGTGCACCGCTGCCCCGCCGTCCCGAACCCGCTGAACAGCGCCCCCTCCACGGCGAGGTCGAGGTCGGCGTCGGGCACTACGACGAGCGGGTTCTTCCCGCCGAGCTCGAGACAGGGCGTCTGGAGGTGTCGCCCGCAGAGCTCGCCGAGCCGCCGCCCCACGTCGCTCGAACCCGTGAAGCCGACCTTGTCGATCAGGCCCGCGTCGAGGGCCTGCGAGACCCCCTCGAACGTCGCGGCCCCATCGGCGAGCACCATGTTGAACACGCCCTCGGGGAAGCCGGCGTGCAGGAACAGCTGGGCGAGCGCCTCCGACGTCGCGGGCGCGTATTCGGCCGGCTTCCACACCGCCGCGTTCCCACAGAGGAGCGCCGGGACCAGGTACCAGGACGGGACCGCCACCGGGAAGTTGCCCGCCGTCACGATCGCCGCAACACCGACCGGGTTGCGGAACGTGAAGAGCTGCTTGTCCGGGAGCTCGGACGGCACGGTCATCCCGTAGAGACGCCGGCCCTCCGACACGAAGAAGTTGCATGTGTCGACGACCTCCTGGACCGAACCCCGCGCCTCGGCGATCGGCTTGCCGATCTCGCGGGTCATGATCCGGGCGAGCGTCTCGGCGTTGTCTTCGACGAGCCGCCCGAGCTGCTGGATGGCCCGCCCACGCACGGGGGCCGGGACCCGCGCCCACCCGCGCTGGGCGCTCTGGGCCGCGGCGCAGGCCTCGACGAACGTCGTGGCATCGGCCAGCCGAACCGTCGCGACGACCTCGTCGAGCCTGGCGGGGTTCGGCACGTCCTGCGTACCACCCGGCGCGTCCGGGCGCGCTCGGCCGCCGATCAACGAGGAGACGGACCCGGCCACCAGACCTCCCCTCCTCCCTGGCACTGCTTCCGTGGACGGAGCGATGGTATCGGCCCTGGCATCGGGCATCCGGCCCTGGATCTTCACCGGCACGACGTTTAGCGGGCCGCGGGCGGGGTACTCGTGCGTAGGCGGCGGACCTCCGCCGCTACGTCCGCGTGCGATGAACGATGTTCATCGCCTGGAACAGGGGGTTGGTGGATGGCTCGAGGGGCTCTATATCGCAGGCGCGTCGGCCTGGGGGCGGCCGTGAGCCTGCTCATGCTCGTCTGGCTCGCGATCCCGGGTCAGGCCGGGCCCGGCCACGACGGCTCGGCCGCGTCGGAGGCAGGTCTGCACTCGGAAAAGGATGCCGCCGAAGAGAGCGACGAGATCCTCGGCATCGCCTATTCGTACTCCGGGATCGCCACGGCGCCCGGCGTCGAGGTCGACTCGGACGCGTACGTCCAGGCGTTCGCCGAGGCCGCCGACCTCCCCACCGTTCCCGGCACGTGGTCCGAGCTGCAGGACACGAACTACAACTCGGACAGCGAGGACTATCGCGACGCCTTCATCTCGAACTCGGGCGGTGGCTCGGGCAACGTGTCGGGCCGCATGACGGGGCTCGCGGTCGCGGACAACGGCGACGTCTACGCGGGGGCGGCGGGTGGTGGAGTGTGGAAGTCCACCGACGACGGCGACACCTGGGATCCGATCTTCGACGACGCCGCCGCCTCGATCGCGATCGGCGCGATCGCGATCAACCCGGACGACGACTCGATCTGGGTCGGCACCGGGGAGAACAACACGGCGTTCGAGAACCACAAAGGCGTCGGCGTCTTCCGATCGGACAACGGTGGTGCGACGTGGGAGCAGGTCGGGCCCAACGTCACCAACAGCACGATCGGCGACCTCGAGTTCGACGGCGCGGGCAACGTCTACGTCGCGACGAGCCGAGGACTGTTCAGCCGGTCGCTCTCTGATCCGCTGAGTGACCCGTGGGCCCTCGAGTTCGACGCGACCAGCTTCGGTTTCACCCCGAGCCCGTACGGGCTCTCGATCGTGAACGACGTCGAGGTCCAACCCGGCACCGACGGCGATGTGGTCGTCGCGAACATGGCGTGGCGCTCCGGCGCCTCGTATAACGGGTTCTACGTCTCGCGCGACGGGGGCGAGACCTGGACGGCCGGCAAACTCTCGGGCGCGATCAACCCGAAGGAGGTGGGCACGGCCAGCATCGACTACTCGACCGACGGTTCCACCCTGTACACCGTCATCGAGTCGACCCTGCTGATCAACAAGCCGAACATCCAGACGGGCAACACGGTGCTCGCCGGCATCTACGTGTCGAGGACCGGCGATCCGGACGGCCCGTGGAACCAGATCGCGAACTACCGCAAGCTCCAGCAGTCGGGCTCGGCGCTCAAGCTGTCCAAGGGCTACGCCCCCGGCGTCCAGGCCTGGTACAACCAGTTCCTCGGCGTCGACCCCGCCGATCCGGACCACGTGTACGTGGGTCTGGAGGAGGTCTTCGAGACCCGCAACGGCGGCACCAGCTGGCGCGCGATCGGCCCGTACTGGAACTTCACGATGCCGTGCGCGAACGATGGCCTCGATTCGTGCCCGAAGACCACGCATCCGGACCAGCACGTCGTAGCGTTCGGTGACGGCCAGGTGTGGGTCGGCAACGACGGCGGGATCTACAGCCGCGACCTGGACCAGGACCCCAGCAGCCCCGAGGGGTGGCACAACCACAACGCGGACCTGCGGACGCTTCAGTACTACGGGGCGGGCGCGGGGATCACGCCCGAGGAACCGGGGAACCCGGCCATCGACCCTGGTGTGATGGTGTGGGGCGGGATGCAGGACAACGGCGTCTCGCTGCTCGCCCCCGGTCTTGACGAGATGGTCAGCCCGGAAGGTGGCGACGGCGGCCAGCAGCTGGTCAACCCGGACAACGGTGACGAGTCGATCGGCGAGTACGTCGGCCTGGACATGTGGCTGACGACCAACGGCGGCTACTCGCCCGCCGAACCGCCGTTCGACCTGGGACCTCTCGTGTACCACGAGATCACGCCGGCCTGCGGCGCCTTCACGTACACGCCGGACCCATGTGACCCGCTCCCGCGCTTCATCGCACCGTTCACGTGGGACGACGCCGACACCGACCACATGGTCGCCGGCGGGCAGTACGTGTGGGAGAGCACGAACGGGTTCGACACGAGGTGCTCGGCGACCGCCTGCGACTGGAAGCGGGTCTTCGACACCGGAGCCGGCCGCAGCGTGACAGCGCTCAGCGTGTCCGGCGACACGATCTACGCTGGATGGTGCGCACCGGGCACCGGCTGCAACCCAGCTACGTCGAGCACGGCCGGCGCAGGGTTCAGCTCGGGGGTCGCGACCAACGCCGGCGGGACCTGGCATCAGGTCACCGGGGCGCTCCCGAACCGCTACATCAGCGCCGTCGCCATCGATCCGACCGATGAGACCGGGATGCACGTCTACGCCGCGCTCGGCGGCTTCTCCCGTCGATGGATCGACAGCGCCGGTGTCGGCCAGGTGTTCGAGTCCGAGGACGGCGGCGCGACCTGGACCAACATCAGCGGGAACCTGCCGGACGCCCCGGCCCGGGACCTGGTCCTGGACCAAGGCGGCAATCTCGTGCTCGCCACCGACGTCGGGGTGTTCACGGCGGGTCCGAGCGGGGGCTCGTGGTCGCAGCTCGGCTCCGGACTCCCACACGCGGTGATCGACGACCTGTCGTTCTACCCGAACGGCACGACGATCCTGGCCGCCACGCACGGTCGGGGACTCTGGTCGCTCGCGCTGCCGGCGTAGCGGATCGCGCACGGACGGAACGAACGGGCCCCGGGATCCGGGGCCCGTTCGTTTGCGAGGAACGTTCGGGACTGCGACCATGACTCCATGGCCGCCGCGCGACGCCCCATGGTCAACCTCCTCGGACGGGTCCCGCTGTTCGAGGGCTGCACGAAGCTCGACCTGTCTCGGGTGGCCTCGCTCTCGGAGGAGCGCATCTACCGCGAGGGCCAGGTGATCGTGAGGGCCGGGGACCCGGGCAAGGCCTTCTACGTGATCACGAACGGCAAGGCGAAGGTGGTCGCCGGCAAGACCCCGGGCGGCAAGAAGGAGGCCGAGCTCGGGCGGGGCGAGTTCTTCGGCGAGCTCTCGCTGCTGGACGGCGACTCGCGGACCCGGACCGTCGTCGCCGAGACGCCGCTCGAGACCGTCCGGATCGAGCGCTCGGAGTTCCGCAAGCTCCTACGGAAGGAACCGGACCTCGCGATCCGCCTGCTCGAGGGTATGGCCAAGCGGACCCGCAAGATCCTCGATACGCCTTCCCTGTAGCCGCTCGACCCCCGCTGCGATGGTTCGGCGCGCAGGAGCAACGACGGGCACGGGGCGAGATCACCGGTGGGCCTGGTGGCTGCTCGCGCTCGTGATCGCCTCGGCGTGCAGCTCCACCGAGGACATGCCGTCGCCCTCGGGTTCGAACGCCTCGACGGCCGGCGCGCTCCAGCTGCGGCCGGTCATCGAGATCGTGCCACGATCCGCGGCGGACTGGGATGCGACGCAGCTCACCTGCACGCATCACGGGGAGCCCCTCCGAGACTGCGTCTCGTCCGCCCTGGATGCGCCGCGCATCGTCCTCCTCGGACCCGCGGAGGCCAGTGAGGACAAGTACGTGCTCGGACCTCGCATCGTGGACGGGAGCGAGGTCGAACGAGCGATCGCACGACCGGACGCAGCTCCGGGCTCCGGTTGGTCGGTGTTCGTGCACCTCACTGCCGACGGGACCGCCGCCCTCGAGACCGCGACGGAGGCCTCCGTGGGCTCGCAGATCGCCATCGTCGTCGACGGCCGGATCGTGTCCGCACCCACCGTGGCGGCGCCGATCACCGGCGGGGATGTGGTCGTGGAGAACGCACTCACCGAGCGCGCAGCGACCTCACTGGCCATGCATCTCGACGCCGGCTAGATCCGAGGGATGCCGGGTCGCTACGCGAGGTACCCGAACGCTCGCTCGGCGAGGCCCGACCAGCGCTTCGCGTCGCGAGGGGAACCAGCACCCACTCCTTCATCGGGCGGCCCTGCATCGGTTCGAACGGCTCGACGCCCGTCAGCGCGCGAGCCTGCTCGAGGTCGTCGGGTCCGAGCTTGAACGTCATCGCGTCGCCGAACGTGCCCGCGAACACCTTGTCGCCCGCCTTGAGGACCGGCATCCCGAACACCTGGGATCGGGTAGCGCCGCGCCCGACGAAGGTCTCCGCGAACTCCTCGAAGACCACGTCTGGCAGCGGGTTAGTTGGGCCAGGTGCCTGGGGATCAGGGTCGGGGTTCCGTCCTCGAGGAACAGCACCCCGTGGTGTCCGAGTGTGCGGGAATGTACCTGGACGCTACGGTGAGGTACCCAGCAGTTGGGCGTTCTGCGTCGTCAGAGCGTGACGTCGAACTGTTCCAGGGTCTCGACAAGTTCCTCGGGCCGAATGCGCCTCCTCCTCTAGGAGCCGGGCGACGGCATGAACAGGGGCTTGTTAGCCGGCTGCGGCGGTCGCCTCGACGGCCTGCAGGACGAGCTGGGTCGCGGCCTCGGGCTGGGACACGAACGAGACGTGCGAAGCCGGCACCTCCACGATCGTCGCGTTGGCGCGCTCGGCCATGAAGCGCTGGAGCTCCGGCGGGATCGCCTTGTCCTCGGTCCCGAGCAAGTACCAGCACGGCAGTGTGTTCCACGCTGGCGGAGCCGACGGCGTTGCTGCGAACGCGGCGGCCGCGTATGGCCGCTGCGCCGCCGCCATCACGGCGGCCGTCTCAGGATCGACATCGGCTGCGAAGGCCTCTCGGAATGCCTCGGGGGCGAGGTAAAGGTCGGTGCCCTCGCTGCCGTCCGGGTTGGTAAACGGGACGGGCCTGATCGAAGGCCCCACAAGGCTGCCTTCGAACTTCTCGAGGAGAAGCTGCTGGCTCTCGCCCTCGTCGCACATCCAGCCGTTGAAATAGACGAGCGCCTGGACCTGATCATTGTCGATGGCGGCGGTGGAGATGACATTGCCGCCGTACGAGTGGCCGACGAGCACGATCGGACCGCTAAGAGTGCGCAGGAACTCGGCTAGATAGGCGGCGTCGCCAGCGAGATCGCGAAGCGGGTTGCCGAACCCGATGGCGGTGTGCCCGCGGCCGCGCAGGGCGCGGATCTCGGCATCGAAGCCCGTCGCGTCAGCCCAGGCACCGTGAACGAGGACGATCGTCGGAACCTCAGCAGCCATTCTCGTCACCGCCCCTTTGGTTGATGGTTGCCGATACGACTGTAGTCAGGCGTACTGGGCCGTCAACCCCCTCCTACCTGCGATTCTTCGAGAACCAGGTCAGAGCGCAGCCAGATCGCGTGACGACGTTAACTTCTCCCTCCCTAGCTTGGTCCGGGCGCTGTTCATCATCTTGGTTGGGGCGGCAGATGAACCCCGGCGTCGGGAAGCGACTGACGATTTGAGAACAGCGTGCCAATTGGCACTCCCGGCATCTCGCCAGAGAATCTCTCGCTGCTCAATGCGTCTCCCTTACCGGTACCAAACGCAGAGCCGTCCCGTGTCCGCCAGCCCCGAGTTTGCGGCGTTTCGTCTCTCTTATCTGATCGCCCGTCCTCCACGTAATG
>DATEQE010000166.1:0-2191 GCA_035272825.1 Actinomycetota bacterium | reverse complement strand
CCACGAGACGCTGTCGGGCCCGAAGTACCCCAGGTCGGCCACCCAACCAGCCTAGCGACGTCTCAGGGACCGGTGACGCCGGTGATCGCTCGGAGCTCGCGCGCGACGGGTTCGGCCGCGAGGACAACGAGGTGGTTCCGCACCCTCGACCCACCGACGTACAGGTAGTGCCGGAGATCCTCGAGGTGCTTGTCCCCGAGCTCGGCGAGGATCACGACGGGACGTTCGAGCCCCTTGAACGCGTGGACGCTGGTCGCGAGCACGGTGCCCGGCTCGACGGTTTCGGACAGCCGGTAGCCGTCGACCGTCCCCGTCCTCCGCAGGCGGCTCTTGCCGGTTCCCGATGGCGTCAGCAGGACGATGTCCTCGAGCGGGACGTGCTCCTCCTCGACCAGGTTCCGCAGGACCATCGCGAGCAGGTGCTCGAGATCGTCCTCGCCGCCGTACCCCAGGATCTCGACGGGCTCGCCCTCGGGCCCTCGAGCGATTGGCTCCTGCTCGCCTTTGTAGAAGACCGAGACGAACTCGCCGATCTGCTTCGTGTTCCGGAGGTTGAGCGAGATCGGTCCGATCCGGTCCTCCTCGCCCACCGGCAGCGCTCCCCCGTAGAGGTTCTGGTTGTCGTCGGCGAACACGTACAGGAGCCCGGCGTCGGGATCGGTGTGCAGCGAGAGCAGCGCGGGCCACCACCACTCGCGGAAGTCCTGCCCCTCATCGACCACGATCGCGTCGTACCGGGGCCCCAGCCGGGTCGCGGCCTCGGCGAGCGCCTCGGGGAGCCGGTGCTCGAAGTACGGGGAACCGGGCCCTGCCTCCTCCGGAGGCAGGTCGACCCCGGCCTCCTTCGCCAGCTTCACGCACAGCTGGTGGAACGACGCGGTGTCGATCTCGCCGAACCCTCCGACGGATGCGCGGAGGTGCTCTCCGAGCCTCCGGTTGAAGCACGTGAGCAGCGTCCGGTGGCCGGCGGTCGCGAGCTGTTTGGCCACCGACACCGCGAGCACCGTCTTGCCGCTTCCCGCCGGCCCGGTCACGGCCGCGCGTCGGCGGTGGAGCACGAACGCGAGCACCCACGCCTGGTCCGAGGTGAGCTCGACGATCTTCTTGTCCTCCTCGTCGAACCGCAGCTTGAGCGGCGTGCGGATCTCGACGCGGAACCCCAACGCGGCGGAGACCGCGTCCATGCCCTCGGCGCCGAAGCGCCGCCCCCCACGCGCCCACGTCCGCATCACCTCGGGGACGCGCTCGGCGAGCCGTGCGAGGTCGTTGCGATCGATCACGATCTCGGCGGGCGCGCCCGGGTGCGCCGCGGTCTCGTAGCTCCCGTCGGGGAACGCCACCCCGAACCCGTAGCTGGGTTTCCACCGATCCCATCCGGGTTGGCCCTCGAGGATCCGCACGAGCGAATGCATCGCACCCTTCGATTGGTGGAACGGGTCCTCGTCCAAACCGTGCGTCCCCGAGTGGCCGGTCTGGGTCCAGCGCTTCGTGGCCGGGTCGTAGGCGACCCGACCCCCCTTGACTTCGAGCGCGAGCAGCCCCAGCTCGGGATGCGTGATCACGAAGTCGGCCTCGCCCTCGTCGGGACCGGCTCGCCCGCCGACGACCCAGTCCACCGAGTGGTAGATCACGAACGCGTCGTCGAGCTGTTCGAGGAATCCTTCGTAGAGACGGCGTTCGGCGGCGCTGTCGGTCGGGAGCATCGGGAACGGCACCATCCTGGCCACGCCGGGATGCTAGCCCGTACCTGGACACGGGCCGCGGCCCATGGCACCCTCCGTTCCCACCGATGAAGCTTCTGCTCGCCGTCGTCGTGCTGTCCGTCTGCCTCGGCTACGCGTTCGGCGGGCGGCTGCATCGCCTCGAATCGCTGCGGCCGCGGTGGTGGGGCCTCGTCATCCTGGGTCTCGGCATCCAGTTCGTCCCGCTTCCCGAGGGCGTCGCCGGCAACGACCTCGTGATCCGCACGGCGGCGCTCGCGCTCTCCTACTCGCTCCTGCTGGCGTTCGGTTTGGTGAACATTCGGATGCCGGGCATGCTCCTGGTGGTGGTCGGGCTGGCCTGCAACATGACCGTGATCGTGGTCAACGGGGGCATGCCGGCGAGCGCGCAAACCCTGATCGACTCCGGCCAGGAAGACGTGCTCGCCTATCTGCGGGACCAGGGCGCGGACAAGCACCACCTGCTGACC
>DATEQE010000165.1:0-3190 GCA_035272825.1 Actinomycetota bacterium | reverse complement strand
AACGGACGCGACCGGGAGCCGGCGACGTGCAGCTCGGACAGGTCGCGGAGCGCGTAGACGCAGGCCAGCACGAAGAACGGCGTGAGGGGCGTCGCGTAGAAGAAGAACTGCGGGCGTGAGACCAGGAACCAGGGGAGGTACAGCCCGGCGATCGTGACGATCACGAACCCCGCCCGCCAATCGCGCGTGCGCCACCACGCGACGGCGACGTAGGGGATCGCGAGCAGGCTGCCCCAGAAGATCGCGGGGTTGCCCTGAGCGTAGATCACCTGGCGGACACCGTCGGCGCTGAAGGCCCCGTAGTAGTACGTGGGTCGGGCGAGGACGATCCACTTCCACGCCGGCGCGAAGTAGGCGTGCCATGGCTGCCCCTGATCGTTCACCGCCTTCAGGTCGGCGTGGAACCGCGCGGCCCTGCCCTGCATCTCGGCCCACCGCTGGAGGTCCCACCCGAAGTGCAGGAACCACGGGATGTAGGTGGCGAAGTAGACGATGGCCGGCGTGAGCAGCAGCGCCAGCACGAAGCCGAACCCCTCGGTCGTGATCGTCGTGACGATCGGTTTCGACGTGCCGAACCGCCTGCGCCGCATGACTTCCCACAGGAACCCGAGCGCGATCGCCGTG
Organism: Actinomycetota bacterium; assembly: GCA_035272825.1. Classification (GTDB taxonomy): domain Bacteria; phylum Actinomycetota; class UBA4738; order UBA4738; family HRBIN12; genus DASSJM01. Next base: position 2,566 of record DATEQE010000165.1, on the reverse strand, counting down.
ACGAAGGCGGTCAGCCCCGACCACTTCGTGGCCATCGCGGCGCCGCCGGCCGCGCCGGCGGCGAACCGATAGGGACGCCACAGCGGCGCCGGCAGACGCCGCCTCGGCTGGACGCCCGCCTCCGCGTCGCTCGGGCCGTCCATCGCGGGGACCGGCGGCGGCGTCCGACGCTCGATCCACCGTCGGTCGAGTAAGAGGAAGACGAACACGAGCACGACCCAGAACGCGACGAAGATGTCGAGCGTTCCGGTGCGCGATTGGACGAGGTTCAGGCTCTCGGTGGCCAACAGCAGGCCGCCCGTGAACGTCCAGATCGGACTCGCCCACAGCAGCTGGATGATGACGGCGAGCAGCATCACCGTCGCGGTCCCCGTGACCGCGGCGCCGGCGCGCCACCCCATCGACTCCGTCCCGAACGCCAGCTCGCCGAACGCGATCATCCATTTTCCGAGCGGCGGATGGACCCACGCGCCGGTGTCCCATTCGTTCTCGCGCCAGAACCGCTCGTCCGCGCTGTTGATGTCGCACCGCTGGTTCGAGTAGCCGAGCAGGATGCACGCGGACTTCGTGTAGTAGTACTCGTCGAAGACGCGGTGCTCCGGGTACGCGAGGTGCATGAACCGCAGGTAGCCCGCGATCAGACCGACGGCCAGGACCGCCACGACCGGCCGGTTGAACCGCTTGACCCACGCGTACATCCGCAGCGACGGGCTCGGAGGGCGCTGCACGAACGGCGGTGCGGGCCGGGTGAGCGTGGACATCCGACCGATGGTACGGCAGGGATGCCGTTCAAGAGGGGCGTTCGGCTGTGCGGTTGGCCCGGTCTCTCAGCCGGATCACGAACTGGAGTCCCTGGTAGACGTCGTCGACGGAGGCCGACTTGTTGTCGACCAGCTCCGCGTCAAGCCCCACGCGCTGGACGATCTCGAAGGTGAGGTCGGTGTCGACCTCCGCGGCCTTCTTGGGCCAGGCCACCCAGAGTCTGCCGGCAGGGTCCAGCGCCCGAACTGCGGCGGGGAAGCGCCGGCGGAGGTCGGCCAGGGTCGTGGTGAACAGGAGCACCACGTCGAGTGGTCCTCGTGCCGACCGGGCGAAGGATGCTCCGATCGGCACCGGCCCGAGCGAGAAGCCGCTCGGTGCGCCGACGACCAGGACGCGGGAGCCCTCGCGGATCCCGAGCTTGCGGGCGAGCGGCGTCGCCGAGTATTCCTGGTGGCCGGCCGACGGTCGGGACGGGGTCACGTCCGGCACTGTAGCGGCGTCCGACCGCGGCCTACGTCGTCCGGCGGTTCCGCTTCGCGCATCGCGTGGGACCATCGAGACATGGCCGGACACCTCTATGTGGTGGGCACGCCGATCGGCAACCTCGCCGACCTCTCCGAACGCGCACGCGAAACGCTCGGCACGGTCGATCTCGTCGCGGCCGAGGACACGCGCCGGACGGGACGCCTGCTCGAGCACATCGGCGTCAAGGTGCGGATGCTCTCCCTGTTCGAGGGCAACGAGCGGCAGCGCATCGACGAGCTGCTCGATCGCCTGCGCGCGGGCGAGCGGGTCGCGCTCGTCTCCGACGCGGGTATGCCTGCCGTCTCCGACCCGGGGTTCCGCCTCCTGCGGGCGGCCGCCGATGCGGGGATCCAGATCCGCGTGGTCCCGGGCCCCTCGGCGGTCACGGCCGGGCTCGTGGTCTCTGGTCTGCCCACCGACCGATGGGTGTTCGAGGGCTTCCTCCCGCGCCGTCCGAGCGAGCGGCGCGAGCGGCTCCGAGCACTCGCCCACGATCCGCGCACCGTCGTCCTGTTCGAGTCCCCGCTGCGCGTGATCACGCTCCTCCGCGACGTCTTGGTGGAGCTCGGCGACCGCCGTGCCGCCGTGGCTCGAGAGCTGACCAAGCTCCACGAGGAGGTCGTTCGAGGCCGGATCTCCGAGGTGATCGCGTCCCTGCTGGACTCCGAGCCGCGCGGGGAGCTGGTGGTCGTGATCGAGGGGGCCGAGGCGCGGGTGCCCGGCCTGGACGAGATGGTCGAGGAGGCGCGCCGTCTGGTCGCGGACGGGATGCGGAAGCGCGAGGCGGCGGTCGCGGTCGCCCGACGAGGCGGTGGATCGGCGAACGAGATCTACGGAGCGCTGGTCGACGCCGAGGGCCAGGCGGGCTGAACCCACGCTCGGGCCAGCTGGGCTGAACCCACGCTCGGCGCGTCCCTCCTGACTCAAGCGGTGTTGCTCGCCGGCCGATGGAACGACGGGACCACGTCGGGATCGCGATCGGACGGATCGATGAACCGGCTCGAGCTCCCCGCCCCCCCGACCTCCCAGCCGTACTTCCCGTTCCCGCCCGCCCCGCGCACGTGGTCGAACCCGCCCTCCGCGCCTCCGGGACGCCGGCGACCTCAGGCGTTCCTCACCGTCGCGGCCGGGCTCGTGTTGATCCTGCTCTCGGTGGTCGCCGGCGTCGTCGCGTCCGAGACCTCGAGGAGCGACCCGGGGCCGCACTTCGGCGGCGAGCTCTCACACGCCTTCATCGGGCGCTCGGGGAGCGGCGAGCCCTTTCGATGGGATCCGTGCT
>DATEQE010000164.1:0-2945 GCA_035272825.1 Actinomycetota bacterium | reverse complement strand
TGAGCCCCGACGGATCCGCGATGCCGTCGCTCGGACCGTACGTCGCGCCGACCAGCCCGTCGAGCGCGATCCCCGGCGTGAGCTCGAGCGCCTGTTCGGGCGTCAGGACCTCGGCCTCGACGCCCAGCGACGCGTGGAGCTGGTTGGCGGCCAGGAAGTCGCGCCACAGCTCCTCGCCGCGGACCAGGAACAGGTAGCCGTGCTGCACGACATCGAGCGGCAGCCCGTGCTCCTGTGTGAACGCCGTGATCATCGGCACGCTCGCCTGGGACAGGCGAACGTTGATCGCGCTCGAGAACTGGAAGCGGAACCCCCCCGCGCACGCCCCGGTCGACCCCGCCGCGAGGTGATCGGCCCGCTCGAGCACCAGGACCCGTCCGGCGCCCGCCGCGGCAAGGTGGTAGGCGGCGCTCGCGCCGACGACCCCTCCCCCCACCACGACGACGTCGGCGGTCCGGTTCACACCGAGCCCCCCGTCGGGCGCGAGGACCCGGCCGCGTCCGAGGGAGCGATCACTCAGAGCTCCCCGAGGTACGCCTCTCGCATCAGTGGGTTGTCCAGCAGGTTCTTCGCCGTGTCCGCGAGCACCACCTGGCCCGTCTGGATCACGTACCCGCGATCGGCGATCGAGAGCGCCATGTTCGCGTTCTGTTCCACCACGAAGACGGTGCGGCCGAGCGCTCGGATCTGCTTGATGATCTCGAAGACCTGCTCGACCAGGATCGGTGCGAGCCCCATCGAGGGCTCGTCCATCAGCAGGACCTTCGGATCGGCCATGAGCGCTCGTCCCATCGCGACCATCTGCTGCTCGCCGCCCGACAACGTCCCCGCCTTCTGCTTGAGGCGCTCGCGGATCCGCGGGAACGTCTCGAGCACCTTCTCCCGATCCTCCGCGATCTTCGCCTTGTCCTTGCGCTGGTACGCGCCGAGATCCAGGTTCTCCGAGACCGTCATGTTCGCGAAGAGCCGCCGGTTCTCCGGAACCATCGAGATCCCCTTGGAGACGACCTGGGACGTCGGGAGCCCCGTGACGACCTCGCCGTCGAGCACCACGTCGCCCTCGGTCGGCTTGACGTACCCGAGGATCGTCTTGAGGGTCGTGGTCTTCCCGCTGGCGTTCCCGCCCAGCAGGCACACCATCTCGCCCGCGTAAATCTCGACGTTCACGTTGCGGAGCACCGCCACCAGGCCGTAGTGGGTGCTCACGTCGCGGAGCTCGAGGACGGGGCGTCGCTTCCCGTCCTGCTCGGGGCCCGGCGCCGCCGGGGTGGGGAGCGCGGCGGTGTCTACCGGCTGGACGTCGACCCCGGTCTCGGCCGGGTCCACCGTCGAGATCTCGGGCGCGTCGTCGTTCATCCGGCCGCCTTGGTCCCGAGATAGGCCTCGATCACCTGCGGGTCGTTGGCCACCTCGTCGTAGGAGCCCTCGGCGATCTTGCGCCCGTAGTCCAGGGCGATCACCCGATCCGAGACCCCCTTGACCACCCGCATGTCGTGCTCGATCACCAGGACCGTGAGCCCGAGCTCGTCGCGCATCCGTACGATGTGGTCGCGGAGCTCGAGCGTCTCCCGCGGATTCATGCCGGCCGTCGGCTCGTCGAGCATCACCAGCAACGGATCGGTGGCGAGCGCCCTCGCCATCTCGAGTCGTCGCCGGTTCGCGTACGAGAGGGCGGAGGCCGGCTGCTCCTCCCGGTAGCCGGCCAGCCGCGAGCCGAAGAACCCGAGGCTCTCGCGCGCCCGTTCGCGGATCCGCTGCTCCTCGCGCCGGGTGCCGGGCAGGCGGAATATCGAGCCGAACACGCCGGACCTGGTGCGGCAGTGCTGGCCGACCATCGCGTTCTCCAGGATCGTCATGTTCGGGAACAGGTGCACCGTCTGGAAGGTGCGGGCGATGCCGAGCTTGGTCACCTGGTTCGGCGCGAGCCCGACGACGTTGGCGCCGCGGAAGCGGATGCTGCCGTCGTCGGGGCCGTACAGGCCGGTTACGACGTTGAACATCGTGCTCTTGCCGGCCCCGTTGGGACCGATGACCGAGACGATCTCCCCGGGGTCGACGTGGAACGAGAGCCCCGACAGCGCATACAGACCCCCGAAGTGCTTGGCGACATCCGTCAGCTCGAGCAGGTGCTTAGGCGTGCTCATTCGAGATCTTCCCGTTCCACCCCGAGGCTCCCGCCCGGCAGGACGGCCGCGACGGCCTCGGCCTCACCCTTCGCGTCCCTGGCCCAGACGTCCTGGCTGACCTCCTCCTCCTCGAGCTCCCGGCTCCGCCGGACGTTCGGGATGAGGCCCTGCGGGCGCAGGATCATGATCGCGACGAGGGCACCCCCGTAGATCAGAGGCCTGTACTCCTCGAACTCACGCAGGAGCCCGGGAAGGCCGATCAGCACGAGCGCCCCGACCAGGACGCCGGGGATGCTCCCGAGCCCACCGATGATCACGACGGCGAGGGCCGTGATCGACACGGTGATCTCGAAGCTCGCCGGCGTGAGCGACCCGATGCTGACCGCGAAGAGCGCACCGCCCATCGATCCGATCGCGCCGCCGAGCGCGAAGGCGAGCAGCTTGAACTTCGTCGTGCTGACCCCCATCGCGTCGGCGACCTGCTCGTCCTCCCGCATCGCGTTCCAGGCCCGTCCGATTCGTGACGTCGACAATCGCCACGAGACGAACGCGGCGAGCAAGACGAAGGCGAGCGCCAGGTAGTAGAAGTGCTGCGGGTTGTCCTGGAAGTTCAGGCCGAAGACCTCGGCCTTCGTGACGCCTCGCATGCCCTGCGGGCCGCCGATCAGCGGCTGCGCCCACTTGGACGCCGTCATGACGCTCACGATCTCGCCGAGCCCCAGCGTCACGATCGCGAGGTAGTCCCCGCGCAAACGAAGCACCGGCGCGCCGATCAACAGGCCGACCCCCGCGGCGAGCAACGCCACGATCCACACCGCG
>DATEQE010000163.1:0-35279 GCA_035272825.1 Actinomycetota bacterium | reverse complement strand
GGCGCCGCGGCTCACGACCTCGGAGACGCGGTCGAAGTAGCCGGTCCCGACCTCGGCTTGATGGCGCGTGGCCGAATACCCGAGCGACTCGAGCTCGAACTCGCGATCTTGGAGCCGAACGTACGCGCTCATGCCCTCGTCGGCGTACGCGTGGGCGAGCTCGAACATCGATGCGTTCAGCGCGTGGAAACCTGCGAGCGTGATGAACTGGAAGCGGTAACCCATCGCGCCCAGCTCGCGCTGGAAGCCCGCGATCGCCGCATCGTCCAGGTGCTTGCGCCAGTTGAAGCTCGGTGAGCAGTTGTATGCGAGAAGTTTGCCGGGGAACCGGTCGTGGATCGCCTCGGCGAATGCTCGCGCCTCGTCGAGATCCGGTGTCGAGGTCTCGCACCAGACCACGTCCGCGAACGGTGCGTACGCGAGCCCGCGTGCGATCGCCGTCTGGATGCCGTTGCGGATCCGGAAGAACCCCTCGTGGGTCCGGTCCCCGGCGACGACGAACGGGCGGTCGACCTCGTCGACGTCGTTGGTGAGCAGCGTCGCGGACTCGGCGTCGGTGCGGGCGACGAGCAAGGTCGGCACGCCGAGGACGTCGGCGGCCAGTCGGGCGGCGCTCAAGGTCTTGAGGAACTGCGAGGTCGGAACGAGCACCTTGCCCCCGAGGTGCCCGCACTTCTTCTCGCTCGCGAGCTGGTCCTCGAAGTGCACGCCCGCCGCGCCGTTCTCGATCATCGCCTTCATGAGCTCGAACGTGTTCAGGGCGCCGCCGAACCCGGCCTCGGCGTCGGCGAGGACGGGCGCCATCCAGTAGGTGCCTTCGTCGCCCTCGGACCAGGCGACCTGGTCCGCGCGTTGCAGCGCATTATTGATCCTGCGGACCAGGCTCGGCACGCTGTTCACGGGGTAGAGCGACTGATCTGGGTAGGTGTGACCGGCGAGGTTCGCATCCGCCGCCACCTGCCACCCCGAGACGTAGATCGCATTGAGCCCCGCCTTGACCATCTCCACCGCCTGCCCGCCCGAGAGCGCGCCCAGGGCCTGGACATAGTCCCTGGTCATCATGAGCCACCACAGGCGCTCGGCACCGAGCCGCGCCAGGGTGTGTTCGATGGTGATCGAGCCCCGCAGCGCGATCACGTCCTCGGCCGAGTGCGTGCGTTCGATCCCACTCCAGCGCGGGCTGGAATCCCAATGGGTGCGGAGGTTCTCTGCTTCTCGGTGGATCCGCTCGTCGTACGTGAGATCGATCATGTCGTTGCCTCCTTACCCTGTTACCTGCATGGATAACGGATGACCCCCGCGGCTGCAGGGGTCGAAAGGGGGCGTTCGTACGGGCCGGATGCCGGCGGCGACGCCCCTCAGGCGAGGGGTACGTGCGTGGCGGCACCGAAGTTGAACGATGATTCAAACATCGGGCCGAGTCTGGCACACGCGATGGGCGTCGCGCAAGGTCCCGGAGCCTCAGACGCTTGAACGACGATCGACCGGGGGAACGAGCTCGGCCCCGCGAGGTGCGCGGCTCGCCCGGCGATCGCGGACGAACAGGATCCAACCGGTCACGGACACGATCGCCGCAGCGAGGATCAGCAGGCCGAGGGCCACCAGGAACGCCGTCTGCCGATCCACGATGGAGCAAAGGCTACCCGAAGGGTCATTCGGTCGGTCCGCGAGGCGGTAGTCGGACCGGATCCGAGCTTGCCGGCGTCGCGGTCGCGAGCCCCCGCCCCGATCGAACGCGTGAGCGTGGCCTCGCGTCCAAGCGGCCGCAAGGCACCCGGAGCCGGGTGGGGCAAGATAGGTGGATGCGTCTGCCCGTTATGCCGCCCGTCGCCCCCATGCTCGCGAAGTCGATCAAGGAGATCCCGGCCGGCCCGTTCAGCTACGAGCCCAAGTGGGACGGGTTCCGCTCGATCGTCTTCCGCGACCACGACGAGGTGGAGATCGGCAGCCGGAACGAGCGGCCGATGACCCGCTACTTCCCCGAGGTCGTGCAGGCGATCGGGGCGAACCTGCCGGAGCGAGTCGTCGTCGACGGCGAGATCGTGGTCCCCGACCCCGAGCTGGGTCGGCTCGAGTTCGAGACGCTGCAGCAGCGGATCCATCCCGCCGACAGCCGCGTCCGGATGCTGGCCGAAGCCACCCCGGCCCACCTCGTCGCGTTCGATCTGCTGGCGCTCGGCGATGACGACCTCACGGGTCGACCGTTCGCCGAGCGGCGGACCGCGCTCGAGGCCGCGCTCGCGGACGCGGAGTCGCCGATCCACGTCACGCCGGCCACGACCGACGCGGAGGTCGCGCGGCGGTGGTTCGACGAGTTCGAGGGGGCCGGGCTCGACGGGGTGGTGGCGAAGCCGCTCGGGGGCACCTACCAGCAGGACAAGCGCGTGATGTTCAAGATCAAGCACGAGCGCACCGCCGACTGCGTCGTGGCCGGGTACCGGCTCCACAAGAGCGGTCCCGATGCCGTCGGGTCGCTCCTGCTCGGGCTGTACGACGACGCGGGCGTGCTCGCCAACGTCGGGGTGATCGGGGCGTTCCCGATGGATCGCCGTCGCGAGCTCCTCGAGGAGCTGCAACCGTGGGTCACGACGTTCGACGGCCACCCGTGGGACTGGGAGCAGGAGATGGCCGAGGCGCGGACGCCGCGGAGCGCCGAGGGCAGCCGCTGGAACCCCAAGAAGGACCTGTCCTTCGTCCCGCTCCGACCCGAGCGGGTCGTCGAGGTGCGGTACGACCACATGGAGGGGAATCGGTTCCGGCACACGGCGCAGTTCGTCGGGTGGCGTCCCGACCGCGAACCGCGCTCGTGCACGTTCGAGCAGCTGGAGGAGCCGGTGAGCTTCGACCTCGCCGAGATCCTCGGCGCCGGCCGTTCGGGATAGAGCTCAGCCGGCCCGCGCGGCCTTGCGCCTTGCGTCAGCGCGGCGCTCGGCTTCGAGGCGTTCGAGATCCACGTCGCTCGTGTCGAGGTACGTCATGGTCGCGGCGATCGCGCGATGTCCGGCGGTCGTGTCGATCAGCTCGTGCATCTGCTGTGCGATCCGCCGGTAGGTGGGGTGACCCTGGGGCGACGACCGAAGCTCGATCAGGTGCATCGCCTCCCGGGCGCTCATCTGCAGCACGAACCGGATCCGGTACGCCATCGAGACCGCGTACTGCGCGACGTCCGGACCCGCCTGGTCCGCGAGCGTGGCACAGGTCGCTGCCGAGTCCTCCATCACGCGGTTCCACTCGTCGGTCATCCGCGCGTCGGCGATCACCTCCGGGGTGTCGAACCCGTGCTGGGGCGACAGGCGTTGCCATTCGAGCGTGAGGAGGCGGTGGCGTTGGAGGTCGCGGAACGCGCCGTAGTCGCACACCACGTCGAACCGGTAGCCGGTGCGCTCGAACGCGCGGCCGGGCTTGTGCCGCCGGTTGCCGCGTTCGCCGACGTAGGCGCGCAGCACCGCGTCGCGTTCGCCGGCGCTCATCGAGTGCGCGAGCGACTGCAGCCGGTCGTCGGGCAGGTCCGACGCAGCGTACATCGCCGCGGCGATCACCTTCTCCTCGCCGAGCGGGTCGTAGTCGGTGAGCGTGACGGCGTCGCGGTGTCCGGGCTCGACGCCCTCGGTGAACTTCGCGGTGACCTCGGCCGTCGCCTCGCGCGTCTCCGCGAGGTACCGGGACCAGGCCACGCCGCGGTCGGGGAGGTCGACGCGCTTGAGGAACGCGGGGATCACCTTGCGGAGCTCGACGAGCATCAGGTCGGCGTAGTCGCGCACCTCCGCGAGGGGGTGGACGTGCATCCGGATCAGCATCTGTTCGTAGGCCTGGCCGGTCGCGAACACGCCGAGGTTCGAACGCGTCCCGGCCGGCAGCAGCACCCGGAGCGTGTCGCAGGTCTTCGCCGTGATCGTCGAGCGGTATAGGAAGTCCGAATCGTCCGGGTCCTTGGGGAAGCGCTCGGCGAACAGGTCGGACAGCGGCCGGAACATCCGCCCGTACGCCTCGAACGTCCGCGTCGCGTACGCCTCGTATTCCTCGCCGCCGGGGCCGCCCTCGATCTCGGGCGGCGTCGTGAGCCGCCACCGGTCGCCGGGTCGGTCGTCGTAGCGCATGTAACGCGTCGACTGCTCGAGGTACGCCGCGAGGCGCCCCCATTCGATGGCCTTGGCGAGGAGCTGCGAGGCCTGCTCGCACGCGAGGTGCACGCCGCCGAGCTGGGCGACGGAGTCGTCGCCGAACTCGAAGAACACGCGGTCGAACAGCTGCTCCGCCTTCTCCACCTTGACACCCTCGAGCCCCGCGACGGCGCCGGCCTCCAGCGGCTCGGCGAACTCGTCGAGGAACAGGCGGCGGAGCGACTTCGGCGTCCTCGAGTAGCGCGCGAACAGCGCGCCCTTCACCACCTCGGGCAGGTTTGTGAGCGCGAAGACCGGGCCGTCGAGGTTCGTGAAGTGCGGGGTGAGCCGGGCGCGCTCCTCGTCGGTGAACTCCTCGTGGACGAAGGCGACCACGCCTAGCCGCCGGTCTCGCCGGTCCCACCGGTCGGACCTGTGGGACCCTCGACGCCCTGGAACAAGGTCACGGTGCTGCCTGGGTCGACCTGCGTCCCGGGCGCCGGATCCTGCGCCGCGACCTTGTTCCCCAGTGGGCACGCCGGGTTGATGGGCACGGTCTCGCTGGAGATGACCGAGCTCAGTCCCGCCTTGTCGAGCTCGTTCTGGGCCGAGCCGAAGCTCTGGCACCGAACCTCGGGCACCGGAACCTGAGTGGGCCCAGCCGAGACGAAGATCGTGACCTGGGAGCCGGGGTCGACATCCGTGCCCGGGGCGGGATCGGTGCGCGTGACGAGGCCGGCGTCGATCGTGTCGCTCGGCTCCTCCTGTGGACCCGCAGGCACGAGCCCGAGGCCGGTCAGCGTCGCCTGAGCTTCTTCGAGCGACGAGCCCTCGAGGCTCGGGATCGCGACTTGATCGGGCGTCGCGACGATCGTGAGGTCGACGGCCGTCCCGCGCTCGACCTCGGCGTTCGCCGCGGGATCCTGCTCGACCACCGTGCCGGGTTGCTGAGTGTCGTCCGCGGCGGGAACCCGTGTGATGCTCCCGACCTCGAGCCCTGCCTCGCTGAGGTCCTGCTCGGCCTGCGTTCGACTCTTCCCCACTACGTCGGGGACGGTGACGTTGACCAGCACCCCCGTCTGCTGATCGTCGTTGTTCAGGACGTTGACTGCCAGGAACCACAGCAGGGCCCCCAGGAGCGCGATCAGCACGAGCGTCACGACGATCGGCACCCAGTTCGTGCCGCGCTCGCGTTGGGGTGGCGGAAGCACCTGGGTCGCAGGCGCGGGCGGGCGGTCCAGGACCTGGGTCGCCCCGGCGGCGAGCAGCGGCGTCGCCTGCACGGGGAGCCCGCGCTTGGCGCGTTCGAGGTCGGCGCGCATCTCCTCGGCCGACTGATAGCGGTTCGCCGGGTTCTTCGCGAGTGCCCGCAGGATCACGGCGTCGAGGTCGGCCGTGACATCCGGGTTGAGTCGCGACGGAGGCGTCGGCTGCTCGAGCACCTGCTTGGACGCGACCGCGACGGGGGAGTCGCCGAGGAACGGCGGCCGGCCCGTGACCATCTCGTACAGCACGCATCCGAGCGAGTAGATGTCCGAACGCCCGTCGACGGGCTGTCCTTGCGCCTGCTCCGGCGACAGGTAGGACGCCGTACCGAGGATCGCCGCCGTCTGGGCGACCGTGTCGGCCGTCGTGGTGACGCGCGCGATGCCGAAGTCGGTGACCTTCACCGCGCCGCGAGGGTTGAGCATGATGTTGCCGGGCTTGATGTCGCGGTGGATCACGCCCCGGGCATGCGCGGCCTCGAGCGCCCGGCACACGTCCATCGCGATGTCGATCGCGCGGTCGGGGAGGATGCGTCCGCCCCCCGCGAGGATCTCGGCGAGCGTTCGGCCCTCCACGTACTCCATCACGATGAAGTGCACGCCGTCGTCCGATCCGGTGTCGAAGACCGAGACGATGTTCGGGTGGCCGATGCTCGCCGCGGCCTGCGCTTCGCGGCGGAACCGCTGGACGAAGCCCCCGTCGTCCGCGAACTGCGGCGCCAGGACCTTCACGGCCACGGTCCGGCCGAGCACCGTATCGGAGCCCAGGAAGACCTTGGCCATGCCGCCGCGGCCGAGCTCCCGCTCGACTCGGTATCGCCCCCCGAGGGTTATCGGCAGATCGATCTCCGGAACCTCCCGCTCGATCGTGCTTGGCTCAGGCGCCCAGTGCGGCCTCCACGACCGCCCTCGCGATCGGCGCGGCGACCTGTCCGCCCGTCGCTTCGCTGCCAAGGCTACCGCCGTCGAGGACGATAACCGCGACGGCGATCCGAGGAGCCTCCGCGGGAGCGAAGCACACGAACCACGCGTGCGGATCCGCCCCGTCGCCGTGCTGGGCGGTGCCGGTCTTGCCGGCAACCGTGACGCCGGGGATCTGGGCCGCCGTGCCGGTCCCGCTCTCGACGACGCCGACCATCATCTGCGTCAGCGCCGCTGCGTTCTCGGGCGACAGCGGCCGCGAGAACTCCTGCGGTTGGAACTCCGCGATCACGCGCCCGCTCGGGTCTCGAGCCTCGGTGACCAGTTGCGGCTGCATCTCGACGCCGTCGTTCGCGATCGCCGCCGCGACGAGGGCCATCTGCAACGGGTTCGCGGCCACGTCCTGCTGCCCGATCGCCGAGATCGCAATGGCGGGCTCGCGATCCACGAACGTCTCGGGCGCCGGGAACACACCCGAGGTCCACGGGATGTCGAACGGCACGAGGTCCTCGCCGGCCTCGGCGGTGAACCCGTACGCGCGCGCCTGCTCGGCGAGCTTCTGGGCACCGAGCACGAGCCCAACCGCGCCGAACACGACGTTGCACGACTGGCGGAGCGCGTCGGCGAGCGTGATCTGCGAGCCACCCGAACACGTCGAGCCGCCGAAATTCTCGATCGTCGCGTCGGTGAGCGGGAGGTCGAGCTCGTTCGGGTTGGGCCACAGGCTCTCCGGGCCGAACCCGTTCTCGAGCGCGGCCGACGCCGTCACGAGCTTGAACGTCGAGCCTGGCGGGAACAGCTCGTCGCTCGCGCGCGAGAGCAGCGGCTTCTCGGGATCGGCGTTCAGCTCGTCCCACGAATCCCGCACGACCTTGGGGTCCTGCGAGGCGAGCAGGTTCGGGTCGAAGGTCGGCTCGGAGACCAGAGCGAGTACGTCGCCGGTCGCGGGGTCGATCGCGGCGATCGCGACGTCGCCCGCCTCCGCCAGCGCCGCGGCCTCGGCGGCCTCCTGGATCTCGGGCACGAGGGTCGTCACGATTGTCGCGCCCTGCTTGGGCCTGCCGAGGATCAGATCGGTGAGCGTCTGCGGCAGGAGCTCGGCCGCGTCGCCGGTCAGAAAGTCGTTGTAGCTTTGCTCGAGCTCCGTGCGACCGAACACGAACGAGTAGAAACCGGTCTCGTGCGCGTACAACTCCCCGTGGGGGTAGCGCCGCTGGAACCGGAGCGCGCCCGGACTCCTGCGGCTGGACGCGAGGACCGTCGTCCCGTCGGCCGCCAGGATGCTGCCGCGGTCGACCTTGTACTCGGCGATCAGCTGCCGCTGCGCGTTGGCGGGGTCCTCGGCGATCCGGTCCGCGGCGAACACCTGGATGTAGTTCACCTGCGCGAACGCGACCAGGAACAGCACGAGCAGGGCGATCCCAAGCTTCCGGATCTGCCGGTCCACCTATACCCCGCCCACCCGCTATACCCCGCCCACCCGCTATACCCCGCCCACTCGCTACGCCTCCGCCCGCTCCGGCAGCCCGAAGCGCGGAGAGCGCTCCCTCGGGGCCATCGGACCGCTCGAGACGCGGACGAGCAGCCCGAGAAGGACGAAGTTCGACACCAGGCTCGAGCCTCCGTAGCTCACGAATGGGAGCGTGACGCCGGTCAGCGGGATGACCCGCGTCACCCCTCCGATGATCACGAAGGCCTGCAGCGCGACGAGCGTCGACAGACCGACCGCGAGCAGCGTCGAGAAGCCGTCCGGCGCGCGGAGGGCCACGCGCAGCCCCTTGCCCACGAGCACGAGGATCAGCAGCAGGACCGCCGTGATGCCGAGCAGCCCGAGCTCCTCGCCGATCGCCGCGAAGATGAAGTCGGTGGACGCGAACGGGATCAGACCCGGGGAGCCCTGGCCCAGCCCCGTTCCGACGATGCCGCCGCTCGCCATCCCGAACTCCGCCTGCGCAAGCTGCCCGTAACCCTGCGCGAAGACCTTCCCCGGGTCGAGCGCGTGGAGCCAGATATCGACGCGCAGCTGAACGTGGTCGAACAGCAGCCACCCCGCATACGCGCCGACCACGAACAGGAGCAGACCGATCACCAGGTAAGCGGCGCGGCCCGTCGCCACCCAGAGCATCACGACGAAGATCCCGAAGTACAGCAGGGAAGCGCCGAGGTCCTTCTGCAGGAACAGGATCGCGAGCGACGCGCCCCACGCGAGCAGGACGGGGCCGAGGTGCTTGGCGGGAGGGAGGCGGAACGGTCCGATCCGCGCGGTCGCGACCTGGAGCAGTTCTCGCTTCTGCGTCAGATAGGACGCGAGGAAGATGACGACGAGCACCTTGCCGATCTCGGCCGGTTGGAATCCGATCGGCCCGATCTGCACCCACAGCCGCGCCCCGTTGATCGTCCGGCCGATGCCGGGCGCGACCGGCAGGAGCAACAGCAGGAGACCGAGCAGTCCGATCGTGTACGTGTACGCGTCGAGCATCCGGGCATCGCGCACGACGATCAACGTGAGCGCGTACGCGAGCAGCCCGACGACGATCCACGTCGCCTGCTCGGCCGCCAGCCCGCCCGAGAGCCGGAAGATCATGGCGAAACCGAGCCCGACCAGCACGGCCGCGGTCGGGAACAGCGCGGGGTCGGCACGCTGAGCGAACAGGCGGGTGACGACCAAAGCGCCGGCGTACCCCGCCGCGAAGATCGTGACGTACAGCGCGAAGGTCGCCGGCAGCTGACCGCGCTTGCCGAAGCCCGCGATCACGTAGGCCCCGACCGACAGGATCAGCGCCAGGATGGTGAACGCGACCGAGGGCGCAAGCGACGTGCGGCTCCTCGGCGCCGCGGCTCGATTCACGGGGTGGGCTGCTCGAATCGGGCGACGTCCTCGCGGATGCTCTCCACGATGGCCTCCGCGCCGGCCCGATCGTCCGCCGTGATGCCGTCGGGGAGACCTCGGTAGAACCCTATGGCCTCGGCCTTCTCCGCCGGGATCGAGGTCTCGACCACGACCGAGTGCAGCTCGAGCCCGGCGACCTCCGCGGGCACACCGCGGAAGATCGCCACCCGGCCGTTCGAGACGCCGACGAACCACTGGGTGTCGAGGTACACGCGGAGCCCCACCACCCCCAGCGCGACGATCGCGAGCGTCACGCCGGCCCAGATCCCCACCTTCCTCCCGACCCTGCGTGACCCGGGCGAACGCTCGGGCCGCCGCTCCGGCGCCGGCCGATCCGTGCGGGACGCAGGACGGGAGCTCGGGGCAACCGAGGACTCGGGCGGCGGCATCGGGGCGCCGACGATCGCGATGTCGGATCGGTTCGGCGCGGTCGCCGGCGGGATCGGCCGCTCCATCGTGGGGTGCTGCGGCATCGCGGACTCGTTGGTCGCGCCCGGTCCGCCGCCGTCGTCCGCGAAGTCGAGGATCACGGCGGTGATGTTGTCGATGCCGCCGGCGCGGTTGGCGACCTTGACGAGCTTGTCGACCGCCTCCTGCGGGTCGAGGGTCTCGAGCAGGATCTCCCGGATCTGCCCCTCGGGGACCATGCCGGTGAGGCCGTCGGTGCACAGCAGGAGCCGGTCGCCCGGGGCGACCTCGAGGTCGCCCTCGTCGACCTGGATGTTCTGGTCCACGCCGAGGGCCCGCGTGAGGATGCTCCGGTGCGGGTGCGTCTCGGCCTCCTCCTCGCTGATCTCGCCCTCCATCACCATCCGATGGACGAGCGTGTGGTCCTCGGTGATCTGCGCGAGCTCGCCGCCGCGGAGCAGGTACGCGCGGGAATCGCCCACGTGCGCGAGGTGCACTCGGCTCCCATCGACCTGAGCCGCGGTCAGCGTGGTCCCCATCCCCGAGACCCTGCGATCGTTCTGCGAGCGGTCGAACACGGCGCGGTTGGCCTCGGTGACCTGTTCGGCGAGCGAGCCCTCCTGGCGCTCGAACATCCCCTGCACGGTCTCGAGCGCCAGGCTCGACGCCACCTCGCCGCCTCGGTGGCCGCCCATTCCGTCGGCGACCGCGTATAGGGGCTCGACGACCAGATAGGAGTCCTCGTTGCCCTCGCGGACCTGGCCGATGTCCGTCGCGGCGCCGACCCTGACCTTCATCGCCTGAGCTCCAGGACGGTCTTGCCGATCTTCAGGACGTCGCCGGCGCGGACCTCCACCGGCGCGTCGACCCGCCGGTCGTTGAGGAGCGTGCCGTTCGTCGACCCCAGGTCCTCGACGTACCAGGCGCCGTGCTTCGCGTACAGATGTGCGTGCACCTGTGAAACGTACGTGTCGTGGAGGCGAATCGCACACCGGTCGCCGCGGCCGATCTCGACCGGGCCGCGGAGCTTGATCGTGACAGGCTTGCCGCCACCGGCATCGTGCACGACGACCTGCGTGGGCGACCTGCCGCCCTTCGACGGCTTGGCGGTGCTCGCGGGAGCTGTGGTCCGCATCTGGGTCGTCGCTCCCCGCTTGCGTCCACCGACGTCGACCGCGACCGAGCGGATCGCGCGGAACACGAAGAAGTAGAGCAGGACGAGCAACGAGTACTTCAGCACCGACAGGACGAAGGGCGACACGGTCAGCCGCTCCGGAACTCGAGTTCGGTCTCGCCGATCGTGATGCGGTCGCCGTGCTCGAGCATGTGCTCCTGGATCAGCTCGCCGTTGACCATCGTGCCGTTCGTCGAGCCCAGGTCGGTGAGCACGAACCCCGCGTCGGTGCGCCGGATCCGGGCGTGCTGCCGTGATGCACCGGCGTCGTCCACGACCACGTCGCTCTCGGGGAACCGCCCGATCGTGACGGACGGCTTGGCGAGCGCGTAACTGACCCCGTCGGGCATTCGGACCAGCGAGCCCCGCTCGCCCACGGAGGGCTGCGGCGCGAGCTCCTCCTCGCCCTCGACGAACGAGGCCTCGCACCGGAATCGGCCCTTGCCGAGCTCCGGATCGACCTCGAACTCCACCTCGGGGGGTCCCACGAGCCCCCACCCGCGTTCGGCCGCGGCCTCCCGCACGACCTGCTTGAGCTCGGTCACCAGGGCCTGCTCGGCCTGCTCGAACCGCTGCGCGTCGGACTCGGACAGAGCGAACACATAGCGGTTGGGGGCCCAGACCTCCTTGACCCCGACGGTCTTGGTCGCGTCCAGCTCGCGCATCATCCGCTTGGCGAGCTCGACCGGCTGCAGACCCGAGCGGAAGGTGGTCGCGAAGAAGCCCTCGACGAGGCCGCCGAGACGTCGCTCGAAGTCACGAAGGATGGGCACAGACGCTGTTTCCGCTGGTCGGAAGGCGGGTCGCGCGGATTCTACCCCGCCCGCCGAGCCCGGAACCCCGCCGGAAACCCGCAGGACGACTGCTACGATTCGTTCCCGCTCGGGCGAGTGGCGGAATTGGCAGACGCGCAGGATTCAGGTTCCTGTGTCCGCAAGGACGTGGGGGTTCAACTCCCCCCTCGCCCACCCGCGGTGAACGGGCGGGGCCGGCGCGACCCGCCGGCCCCGCGTACGTCCCTACGAGGTCAGGTAGTCGAACGCCCTGTCCATCATCTCGTTCCTGGCGAGCGGCTCCGACGACGTTCTCGAAGCCGAACCCGAAGGAGAGCGTTCGGAAGTCGTCCCGGGTTCATGGAGGTTCGAGCGTCAGCCGGCCTCCCCGGGATCGTCCGGCTCCCGCGGCTCCGGGACGAGCCGGAGCTCGGGGACGCCGGGCACGCTCGGCAACGAGCTCGCCGGCTCCTCGATCCCGATGAGCACGCGCGTGACGTTCGGGAAGTCCAGGCGCGCGGAGCCCGCGCCGTAGCCGGCCTCCTCGATCCGCAGCGCCGGGATCTCGCCGTACCCCTCCACGGTCGCGGCCAGGATCGCCGCCCCGGTCGCCGTCGTGAGCTCAGCGGAGACCCCGCGGGAGAACACGGGCGCGCCGCGCAGCAGTTCCACCACCGTGGCCGACGGGATCGGCATCGCCCCGTGCTCGGAACGCGCCATCCCCAGGCCCGTCGGGACCGCCGAGGAGAAGACCCGTTCGACCCCGAGCATCGTGAGCCCGAGCGCGGTCCCGGCGACGTCGACGATCGCGTCCAGACCTGCGAGCTCGTGGAAGGTTACCGTCTCGATGTCCCGTCGTTGGACGCGGGCCTCGGCCTCCGCGTAGCGACGGAAGATCCGGTGCGCGAGGTGCAGGGCGTCCGGCGGGAGGTCGGATGCGTCGAGCAGCGCGCGAACGCTCGCGTACGTCCGGATCACCCCGGCGGTGCCCGAGGTCCGCACCTCGGCGCGGATCGCTCGCACCCCGTGCTCGTCGACCTCGTCGAACGCGAGCTCGAACCGCTCGAGCGGCAGCGTCGCCAGATGCGCCCGCAGCGCGTCCCGGTCGGCCCCGGCGTCGACGAGCGCACCCAAAGCCGAATCGCCCGAGATCCCGGCGATGCAATCGAAGTAGGCGAGTCGCATCAGGTCGGCTTCCGGCGGGCGATCCTCGTTCGACCGCGAGGGCGTTGATTGTATACTGCGGACTCGCAGAAAGCCCCAGGTCAGTGGCCTCTTTCGGCGGTTTCCGACGATGACGTTCTCTCCAGAAACCCTCAGCCGGCTGGTGCTCGTCGCGATCGGCCTTGCGACGCTCGCACTGGCGCTGTCGGCGCTCGCGTCGGGTCGCCGGCGCCGCAACCAGGAGCCGGTCGTGGTCGACGAGATCCTGCACGGGATCCTCGACGACCAGTCGAACCGCATTGCGCGGCTCGAGTCGGCCATCCGAGCGCTGGCGGGGACCGACCGGCGACAGCAGATCGACATCGAGGGCGCGGTGCGCAACGTCGGGCTGGTGCGGTACGACGCGTTCGACGACGTCGGCGGCCGGCTGTCGTTCTCCTGTGCGCTGCTCGACGGCCAAGGCACGGGCGTGGTGATGACCTCGATCAACGGCAGACACGACACGAGGGTGTACGCGAAGCCGGTCTCCGAGGGCCACAGCCCCTACAGTCTGTCGATCGAGGAGGAGGAAGCGATCCGGCAAGCGCTGGAGCCGGGCGCCGAGCGGGCGGTGTCGGCGACGTGATCTGGCGACGGGACGACCCGGTACCGGCCGCTCGCGATCTCCCCGCGGCGCCGGGCGAGGCCGGTTCGGACGAGCGGGACGAGGCGACCCGGACTGATCCGGGACGGACGGAGGTGCGTGGGATGGCAGATCAGCAGGGCGGAGAGGTCACCATCGTCGGGCAGGGAGCCAAGCTCGAGGGCACGGTCGTGTCCGCCGGGTCGCTGCGGATCGACGGGCAGGTGAAGGGGCAGATCAATGCCGAGGGCGACGTCCTGCTCTCGCCGCAGAGTCAGGTGGAGGCGGACATCCGCGCGCAAAACGTCGTGGTGGCCGGCAGGTTCAAGGGCACGATCCTCGTCAAGGGGCGGGCCGAGCTCGCGCGGGGCGGGCGCGTGGACGGCGACATCACCTCGAAGACCCTGGTCGTCGAGGAGGGCGGCATCTTCCAGGGGCAGTCGATCATGGATCAGCAACCGGCCCCGCCGCAGAAGGCCGCCGCGGCACCGGCGAAGGGCGAGACGCCCGAGGCCGAGGAGGCCAAGGTCTAGCGTGCTCGATGTCCGGGCGATCCGAGAGGACCCCGACCGGTTCCGCAGGGGCCTCGCCCGGCGCCACTTGGCCGACGCCGTCGACAAGATCCTCGAGCTCGACGA
The DNA here is from genome assembly GCA_035272825.1 of Actinomycetota bacterium. Taxonomy (GTDB): domain Bacteria; phylum Actinomycetota; class UBA4738; order UBA4738; family HRBIN12; genus DASSJM01. Next base: position 21,324 of record DATEQE010000163.1, on the reverse strand, counting down.
GCGACGGCGCGCGCTCACGGTCCGCGTGGAGGAGCTGCGGGCGGAGCAGAACCGGACGAGCAAGGCGATCGGCGGTGCCCAGGGCAAGGAGAAGCAGCGCCTGATCGCCGAGGTGGCCAAGGTCTCGGGCGAGCTCAAGGAGCTCGAGCCCCAGCTCGAGCAGGTCGAGGCCGAGCTCGCCGACCTGCTGGCCCGGACCCCGAACGTCCCCCACGAGTCGGCGCCCGACGGGTTCACGGACGAGGACGCGGTCGAGGTGCGCCGCCACGGCGAACCCCCGACCTTCGACTTCGAGCCCAAGGACCACGCGCTGCTGGGTGAGCAGCTGGGCATGCTCGACGGCGAACGGGCCGCTCGGACCAGCGGCTCCCGATTCGTGTATCTGCTGGGCGACATCGTGCAGGTACAGTTCGCGCTCGTCCGCCACGCGCTCGACCTGTTGACGGCGCAGGGGTTCGTCCCGGTGATCCCGCCGGTGCTGGTCCGCGAGGAGGCGATGTTCGGCAGCGGGTTCCTCCCGACGGACGAGGTCAACATCTACGTCACGACGCCCGACGAGCTGTACCTGGTCGGGACGTCGGAGGTCTCGCTCGCGGCGTTTCACGCGACCGAGATCCTGGACGAGGAGGACCTGCCGATCCGCTACGCCGGTTACTCGACGTGCTTCCGCCGTGAGGCCGGCACCTACGGCAAGGACATGGGCGGGATGTTCCGCGTCCACCAGTTCGACAAGGTGGAGATGTTCTCGTTCGCGCGACCGGAGGACTCGTGGGACGAGCACGAGTTCATGGTCGGGATCGAGGAGGAGATCGTCGGCACCCTCGACCTGCCGTACCGCATCGTGAACGTGGCGGCGGGCGACCTCGGGGGCGCCGCGGCGAAGAAGTACGACCTCGAGGTGTGGCTGCCGGGCCAGGGCCGGTATCGGGAGCTCACGTCCTGCTCGAACTACACCGACTACGGCGCCCGCCGCGGGCAGACCCGGGTCCGCCGCACTTCGGGCGAGGTCGAGGTCCTGCACACCCTCAACGGGACCGCCACCGCGATCGGCCGGACCCTGATCGCGATCCTGGAGAACTACCAGCGCGCGGACGGGAGCATCGGGCTCCCCACGGCCCTGCACGCGTACCTGCCCGAGCACCTCCGCGAGCTCCGGGCAAGCGGCCGGCCGGTGGCGGGATCGAGCTAGTCGGCGTCGACGCCGACCTCGCCGAAGACCATCCCCGCAAGATCCCGGTAGCGGCTCTCGAGCTCGCGGTGGGCGGTGACGTCGATCGCGACCCCCTGCCAGAACCGCGGCCGGCCCTCGTCGTCCCGGACGAGCACGGCGCGACTGTCCAACCAGATGATCCGGCCGTCGGGGCGGATGATCCGGAACTCCTCGTTGAAGCTCTCGCCCGTCTCCTCGGCGTGTGCGTTCGCGGCATAGACGCGTTCGCGATCCTCGGGGTGCACGAGCTCGCCAAGGTGGCTTGGGTTCGCGCGGAGCTCCTCGCACGTGAGGCCGAAGACCTCTTCGGCCTGGGGGCTCAGGTACGTGAACCAGGTCTCGTCGGGGGGCGCCCCGGGGGTCTCGATGAACGTGACCGCCGGGATCTGTTCGACCAGGGTGCGGTAGCGCGCCTCGACTAGACGGAGGTTGCGCTCGGCCTCCTTGCGGTCGGTGATGTCGATCGTCACCCCATGCCAGAAGCGGGGCGCGCCGTCGTCGTCGCGGACCAGGACCGCGCGATCGTGCATCCAGCGGATCTGGCCGCCCTTGGTCAGTTGTCGGAACTCCTCGTCGAACGGCTCGCCCGTCGACTCGGCCCGCACGTTGGCCTCCCGGATGCGCGGCAGGTCGTCCGGGTGCAGGGTCCGCTCGAAGAAGTGCGGGTCGCTCGTCGCTTCGTCAGGGGTGAACCCGAGGATCCGCTCGATCTGCGGGCTGACGAAGGCGAATCGCGACTCTTCCGGCGCCTCGGGGCTGGCGTGCTCGAGGTAGGTGATGGCCGGGATGGCCTCGACGAGCGAGCGGTACCGGACTCGGGCCTCGCGGCGCTCCCGGTCGATCCTGCGGGCGTCCGTGACGTCGACCACGAGCCCCTGGACCTCGGTCGGCCGGCCGAGCGCATCCCGCGCGAGCACGTGGGCCTGGTCGCGGACCCACCGGACGCTCCCGTCACGGTGGAAGATCCGGTATTCCATCTCGTACCCGCCCTCGTCGGCGACGCCTGCGTCGACGGCCCGGACGCGATCGCGATCCTCGGGGTGCACGGTCGCCAGCCAGCCCTCGGTGTCCTCCCAGTCTTCGAACCGGTACCCGAACAGCGAGGCAAGCTGGGGGCTCACGTAGCGGAGGCGGTACCCGCCCTCGACGGAGCGCATCTCGGCCACGTAGATCACGCCCGGCACCTGCTCCGCGAGGTCGCGGTACCGCAGCTCGGTCTCGGTCGCCGCGCGTTCGGCTTCCTTGCGAGATGTGACGTCGATCATCACGCCCTGGAACAGCCTGGGCACGCCGTCCTCGCGCGACATCAGGATCGCCTGGTCGGCCACCCACACGATGCGGCCGTCCTTGTGCAGATACCGGAACTCCATCGCGAACGGCTCGCCCGTGCTCTCCGAACGCAGGTACGCGGCGATCACCGCGTTGCGGTCGTCCGGGTGCAGGCGGGACATCCAGAAGTCCGCGGACGCATGCCACTCGTCGACCGTGTAGCCGAGGAGCTGCTCGATCCGTGGGCTGGTGTAGAACTGGACGGGCGCGCCGTCGGGGTGGTTCGCCTCCCAGATGTAGGTCACGGCGGGGATCTGCTCGGCGAGCAGCCGGTATCGGTGCTCGGCCGTCCGCAGATCGGCCTCGGCGCGCCGGCGCTCGCCGATCTCGAGCGCCATCAGGGCGTTCGCCTCCTCGAGCTCGGCGGTGCGTTCGGCGACCCGGAGCTCGAGTTCGTCGCGGGCGGCGCGCAGCTCGTCTTCGACGCCCTTCAGCTCGGTGATGTCGAGTTGTACGCCCAGCCAGTGCTGCGGCCGGCCGTCGTCATCGCGGACCAGCGTCGCGACGTCGCGGAACCAGACGACGCGACCGTCGTTCGCGATCAGTCGGTACTCGCGGCTCCATGGCCGGCCGGTCTCGTTGTGCAGGTCGTGGGCGGCCAGGGTCTGCTCGCGATCGTCCGGGTGCAGGAGTTCCATCCAGATGTCGGGCTGGCCGAGCCACTCCTCACGCGAGTACCCGAGCGCCGTCTCGACGTGCGGGCTCACGTACATCGTCCGCCGATCGTCGTCGGGGGCAACCTGGTAGATGACCGCGGGGAGGTTCTCGACGAGCGCGCGGTACCGGGCCTCATCGGTGTGCTGGAGGGGCTCCGTCCACGGCCCGGCGCCCTCGCGTCTGTCGGTCCCGTCCGTCATGAGGTCCGACCATGGTGCCAGAAAACGCGAACGGGAACGCATCGCCGGGATCGGGGCCGCCGTGGCCTCCGCCACCCTTGGCTGCAGGAGGGTGGCCGAGCGGACGAAGGCGGCGGTCTTGAAGACCCTCCCTGCTCGCTGGCCGAGGACGACTGACCGACAACGGCGCAGGTCAGGACGGGTGACACTGTCCTCTGCTCACCCCGGCTCACCCCATCTCCGAGCGGCATTGGCGGCAGATTGGCGGCAGATCGCTTAGCCGCCTCCCTCGTAGACGGCTTCGATCGCGTTGGCGGGCGTCCGGCTCGGTCGACGGGGTGGGCGCGCGTCTTCGGCCCGCAGCGGCGAACGCTTCTCCCCACCCGCGAACCTCGGGTTCTCGGTCTCGACCGGAAGCGGCGTTCGAACGCGTCCAGCTCTAGGTGCGCCTCACGCCCGAACGCGCCGCCGCTTGAACGGACGGTCCCGTCAGGCAGCGAGCGCTTCCTGGAGTTCGGGCGGAAGGACCTCCGATGGGCTTATGCCTGTTCCCGAGGTGATCACCGTCCACTCGCCGCTCTCTGTCTTCAGGAAGACCTGCTCACTGCCCTCCACGTTGGTGCCGGCCGGGATGTCCCCGGGGTGTGCGAGCACGTAGGCGAAGCCGAGTCCGCATACCTGGATCGAGACCGACTCCCAGACCATCGGCTCGGCGATGGGTACCTGGGCTCGCACGGTCGCGAGGATGTCGGACGCGCTGTAGACGAGGGCCGAGCTTGCCGCGGAAGTGTTCCGCAGTCGCTCGACGCGCGCCCGCAGGCCAGCCACCTGGGCCTCCAGGGCACGGATGTGGGCACGATCGCTCCTCGCATCGGCGCTCAGGGCCTCGGCTGCCTGCCTTGCCTCGTCCCGCTGCTGGATCGCGAGGGAGAAGGCCGCCTCGCGGTTCTGGATCTGTTCCCGCTGCCACACGTACACTGCCGCACCCGCGAAGGTCGCCAGCACGATCGCAAAGACCGTCGCGAAGACGATCGTCCAGCTGGGCGCCTTCCCGCGGCGCGACCCCGTCGGACCGTCCGGCCTCCCGCCGGATCGCTGCGTCGGCATCTCCTGGGTCGTCGCCATCCTGGTCTCGCCTCTTCTCGCGGCTCTACGCACGATGTCTCTACGGAGCCAGCGTGTCAGCCCAGCCCGAGCCCTGCGGGGGCCGATGGTCCCGCGTCCGTGGGGCCCGAGCCCGGCCCGCCCGCGCTCGTACCCAGCGGCGGGATTGGAAGAACGTCGCTCTCCGTCGGTCCGGTGGCTCGGAATGAGGCGGGAGGGGTCAAAGACGAACGAGATCCCCTGTCCCCACCGCTTCGTCGACGCGCGCAGCGAGGAAACGCAGTTGACAACGAAGCCGCCGTCCCTTGCTGCGTCGTGCCGGACTCGCCGCGGCCGGGAGATTGGAGAAGTCCTTACACCCCAAGCTCGCCGTGCGGCGCGGGCTCCAGGTGCGCGCCCAGTGCCCCGCTCGGTTGAGGAGCATCGGCTGTCGCAAGGCGAGCAGCCAGGGACTTCCATCGACCGGGCGTCGGCTGGGAGCGTAGGTTCCGGAAGATGTGGCACGACGCGTGGGGTTGGGGGATCCGTCAGTTCCATCCGAAAGACGGGTCGACCGCAGGCGGATCGACGAGCGCGATGCGGGTCCTCGACGAGCGGGTTCGCTCGGAGAGATCGACGCCGACGAGCGGCTCGAGTTCCTCGGCTGATGAAGTCCACGCGAAGCCCGGTGGCGGCAACTTGGCGGCAACCAAACCCGTGGTGCCCGCTCGCGTGAAAGGTTCCTGCAGGTAGATTGGCCCCGGGAGGGTGGCCGAGCGGACGAAGGCGGCGGTCTTGAAAACCGCTAGCGGGGCAACCCACTCCCGGGTTCGAATCCCGGCCCTCCCGCCATCTACCAGCGGTTTGTGTGCGCGGCAGGATTGGCTGCTGAGGCAAGTCCGGAAGTGGGGCTCCTCGTCGGCGACCCGAATACCAGCACACAGTGGCTCGAGGGGCCGACCCGTCGAGGGCGACCGGCGCTCCTGGAGCGGGTCAGGGCCCACGGGAGGATTGGGGGGGAAGCGCGCGCCGGCTCGCCTGCCCGGACGCCCGCGCGCCCTCGATGAGTGCACCTAGACGTAGACCCGGCTCGACCCAGGTCGGCCCGGCTCCGACTCGAGCAGGAAGAGCAAGTGAAGGAGGCACATGCTGCGATGCGAACGTATGCAGGCTATGGTATGCCTCCAAGCTATCAATTCGGGCGAGTGACGGGAGGTGGCAGGAGTGGCCGGCGATCGTCGCGATACCGTGAAGCGGTCCGCAGGCGATGCCGGTGCATCGCTCCGGCAGGGCCCGGTGACCATGCGCGACATCGCACGGGCCACCGGGCTGTCCCAGAGCACCGTCTCGCGCGTTCTGAACCGCACGCCGACCGTGGTTCCCATCGCCGAGGCCACGCGGGCGCGCGTCCTCGCGGTGGCCCAGGAGCTCGGCTACAGGCCGAACCCGCTGGCCAGGGGGCTCCGCGGCGCGAGCACGATGCTGCTTGGGGTCATCGTCCGGGACATCACCGACCCGTTCTTCGCCGGCGCCATCGAGGCCGTTACGGTCGAGGCCAGCCGGCGCGGGTACAACGTCGTGCTCGGGCACGCCCACGCGCGGGCCGACGAGGCGATCGCGCTGTGGGCGGTGCTCGAGGCTCGGCACTGCGACGCCATCGTCCTGTTCGGGGACATGGGTGACCAGCCCCGGCTGATCGAGGACCTCGCGGGCGCACGCGTCCCGGTGGTCGCGCTGTGGCAGGGTTCGCGCCCGACCAACGTGGCCTCGGTGAGCGTCGACAACCGCGCCGGGATCCACGCGGTCCTCCAGCATCTCGCCGCGCTCGGGCACCGACGGATCGCCTACGTGGGCGCCCGGGCGCTCGGGGACATCAAGGAGCGGGAGGAGGCATACGTCGAGTTCATGGCGCGGCTCGACGAACCGGTCCCGGACGGGTACATCCGGCACGAGCCGAACGAGTTCGCCGGCGGCGTGGCGGCGTTCGACGCGCTCTTCGAGCTGCCGCAACCCCCGACGGCCGTCGTGACGTCCACCGACGTGTTGGCGATCGGGACGCTGCACGCGGCACGGGTGCGGGGACTGGCCGTGCCGCAGGAGGTGTCGATCGCGGGCTTCGACGACATCCCGGTCGCGGAGTTCACCGTTCCGGCGCTGACGACGGTGCGCATGCCGGTGCGCAAGATGGTGGCGAAGGCGGTGCAGATGGTCCTTGACGACGCCCAGCTCGACGCGTCGCGTCCGGCGATCTTGCAGCCGTCGCTCGTCGCTCGCGCGTCGACGGATCGGGTGAGCGGTCCGTCGAGCTGAGGGCGTTTCCAGACCGAGCGGGAGGAGGGGCGGGATCGACATGGCGACGAAGTACGCGGTTGGCGTCGATTTCGGGACGGAGTCCGGGCGGGCAGTGCTCGTCGACGTTGCGACCGGCGCCGAGGTGGCGACGGCGGTGTACGAGTACGGCCACCGCGTCATCGACGAGCGCCTGCCCGCTCCCGACGACGACGTCCGGCTGGAGCCCGACTGGGCATTGCAGGATCCCGAGGACTACCTCCGGACGTTCCAGACGACCGTGCCGTCGGTGCTGTCGCGGTCCGGGATCGATCCCGCCGACGTGGTGGGGGTCGGGATCGACTTCACGGCGTGCACGATGCTGCCGACCACCGTGGACGGCGTCCCGCTCTGCACGTTGCCGGAGTACCGACGGCGACCCCACGCGTGGGTCAAGCTGTGGAAGCACCACGCGGCCCAACCGGAGGCGGACCGGATCAACGCCGTCGCGCGCGAACGAGCCGAACCCTGGCTCCCCAGGTTCGGCGGGAAGATCTCATCCGAGTGGTTCTACTCGAAGGCGCTGCAGATCCTTGACGAGGCGCCGGACATCTACCGGGCGGCGGACCGGCTCATCGAGGCCGCCGATTGGGTGGTGTGGCAGCTGACGGGCGTCGAGACCCGGAACAGCTGCACGGCGGGCTACAAGGCGATCTGGACCAAGGGCGAGGGGTTCCCGCCTACGGAGTACTTCTCGGCCCTTTCCCCGGAGTTCGCGAACGTCGTCGACGAGAAGATGTCCCGAGACGTCCGACCGATCGGGGAGCGGGCCGGAGGCCTGACCGAGCAGGCGGCGGCGTGGACCGGTCTGCCGGCGGGGACGGCGGTCGCCGTGGCCAACGTCGACGCCCACGTCTCCGTACCCGCCGCCACGGTCACCGGACCCGGTCGGATGGTCGCGATCATGGGCACGAGCATCTGTCACCTCGTCCTCGGCGATCGGTCGGCCGTGGTCGACGGGATGTGCGGCGTCGTCGAGGACGGTGTGATCCCGGGCCTGTTCGGGTTCGAGGCGGGACAGTCCGGCGTCGGCGACATCTTCGCCTGGTTCGTCGACAACGCCGTGCCGCCCGAGTATCAGGAGATCGCGGCGCGGCAAGGCATCGACGTCCAGGCCGTCCTGGAACGCGAGGCGGGGGGGTTGCGACCCGGCGAGTCCGGACTGCTCGCGCTGGACTGGTGGAACGGAAACCGGTCGATCCTCGTCGACGTGGACCTCACCGGCCTGCTCGTCGGGGCGACGCTAGCCACAAAGGCTCCCGAGATCTACCGGGCGCTCATCGAGGCGACGGCGTTCGGCACGCGGGTCATCATCGACGCATTCGAGGCGGCGGGCGTGACGGTCGAGGAGATCGTGGCCTGCGGCGGGCTGCCGGAGCGGAACCGTCTGTTGATGCAGATCTACGCCGACGTGACGGGACTCGTCTTCCGCGTGGCCGAGTCGACCCAGACGCCGGCGCTCGGCTCGGCGATGTTCGGGGCGGTCGCCGCCGGCGCGGCGGCCGGCGGCCACGACAGCATCATCGATGCCGCGGCCGCGATGGCTCGGCTGCGCGACGAGCGCTACGAGCCGAACCCCGATCATCGCGGCGTCTACGACGAACTGTACGCGGCCTACCGTGAGCTCCACGACCACTTCGGCCGGGGCGCGTCGAACGTGATGAAGGACCTCAAGGCGATCCGGGCAAGGGCCAGATCCGAGGCCGTTCCCGCCTAGGTCCGGGCCAATCCCGTCACAGCGCGCCGGCCAGGTGGTAGTAGACCTGGTTCCAGCGCAACTCGTTCCGGAACTGCCCGCTGGTGGTGTCGCCCGTGATCGTGAGGAGCTCGACCCCCGCGATCTCGGCGAGGTCCTCGAGCGCCTCGAGCGGGAGCGCCTGCGTGAAGCAGGTGTGGTGCGGCCCGCCGGCCATCAGCCAGGCCTCGGCCGCCGTCGAGAGGTCCGGGCGCGGCTCCCAGACGGCCCGGGCCACCGGCAGCCGGGGCAGGTCCTGCTCGGGCTCGACCACGTCGATCTCGTTGGCGACCAGGCGAAGCCTGGTGCCGAGGTCGGCGAGCCCGACCACGAGACCGGGTCCCGGCGGAGCGGTGAACACGAGGCGGACCGGGTCCTCCCGCCCGCCGATGGCGAGCGGATGGATCTCGCAGCTTGGCCGACCGGCTGCGATCGATGGGCAGACCTCGAGCATGTGGGCGCCGAGCACCTGCGGGGCCTCGGCGCCGAGGTTGTAGGTGTAGTCCTCCATGAAGGACGTGCCGCCCGCGAGGCCGGCGCTCATCACCTTCAGGATCCGCACGAGCGCAGCGGTCTTCCAATCTCCCTCCGCACCGAAGCCGTAGCCGTCGGCCATCAGGCGCTGCACGGCGATGCCGGGGAGCTGCCGGAGCCCGGTGAGGTCCTCGAACGTGTCGGTGAACGCGTTCGCGCCGACCTCGTCCAGGAACGACCGCAAGCCGAGCTCGATGCGCGCGGCCTCCCGGAGCGAATCATGCCGCGCCTCCCCCCGTCGGAGCTCGGGAAAGACGTCGTACTCGTCCTCGTAGACCTTCACGAGGAGATCGATGTCGGCGTCCTCGACGCGGGAAGCGTGCTCGACCAGCTCGCCGACGCCGTACCCGTTCACGGAGAAGCCCAGGCGGATCTGAGCCTCCACCTTGTCGCCCTCGGTGACCGCGACGTTGCGCATGTTGTCGCCGAGGCGGGCGATGCGCAGTCGTTGGGCGTCGTGCCAGCCGCGCGCCGCGCGGGTCCAGGTGCCGATGCGCCGTTGGACCCCGGCGTCGTCCCAATGCCCGACGACGGTCTTCCTCCGATGGCGCAGTCGCGTCGCAAGGTGGCCGAACTCGCGGTCGCCGTGCGCCGACTGGTTCAGGTTCATGAAGTCCATGTCGATCTCCGCCCACGGCAGCTCGAGGTTGTGCTGCGTGTGCAGGTGCAGCAGCGGCTTCGACAGGGACCGCAGCCCGGCGATCCACATCTTGGCCGGCGAGAACGTGTGCATCCACGCGACGACCCCGATGCAGCTCGGGTCCGCGTTCGCCTCCAGGCAGACCCGCTCGATGGCCTCCGGCGTCGTCAGCACCGGCTTGGCCTTCACGCCCACCGGGATGGCCGGCGCATCCGAGAGCCCTCGGACGATCACGGACGCCTGCTGCTCGACCGTCCGAAGCGCATCCTCCCCATACAGGCTCTGGCTCCCGGTCAGGAACCAGACCGCGAGTTCGCGTGCATCCATCGTCAATCACCTTCCGGAAGGCCGAGGAAACGCTGCCGTGGACATGGCCTCAGCGCTCGAACCGGCGCTGGAGCACGGCGTGGATCGAGACCGCGGCGAGGATGATCCCGCCGTAGATCACCTCGGTCCAGTACGCCGCGACCCCCATCGCCACGATCCCCGCCTGGATCGCGCCGATCATGAACGCCCCGATGAAGGTCCCCCAGACCGTCCCGCGCCCTCCGAACACGGACGTGCCGCCGACGAAGACGGCGGCGAGAGCGGGCAGCAAGTAACCAGCCCCCACCCCCGGGTAGAAGTTCGAGACCTGGAGGCTCTGCATCGCGCCGGCGAGCGCCGAAGCCACACCGACGAGCACGAACATGATGGTGCGAGTGCTGCGGATGGGGATGCCCATGAGCTGGGCCGCCGGTCGGTTGTCCCCGATGACGTGGCCGTTCTGCCCGAGACGATGCCGGAAGAGCAGCATCCAGGTCCCGATCGCAACCAGGACCAGCCAGACGAACTGCATCGGGATGCCGAGGAGTCGTCCGTCCAGGATGCGGAACGCCGTCGAGTCCCTCGCCTCGACCAGCGCGTAGCTCTTGCCGCTCACCAGGGCGAGGGTCAGCCCGCGGTAAAGGAACTGAGTCGCGATGGTGGCGACCAGCGCCGGGATGCCGATGATGGTGACGATCAGTCCGTTCAGCAGCCCCGCCATGGCGCCGACGGCGAGGGCCGCAAGGACGGCGAGCTCGGGGCTGCCGGTGGTCCGCTCGACCGCGACGAATCCGACCATGCCGAGCCCCATGATCGAAGGGAACGAGAGATCGATGTCGCCGCTCACAATGACCATCGTGAGCAAGAGAGCGGGGAGCGCGAAATACGGCGTCGTCTGGGCGAACGACACGTAGATGCGGTTGTCCAGGAAGGTGTCGGGCGCCAGGACGATGAACGCCACCCAGAGCACGACGAACGCGACGGTGATGCCGATCTGCGACGCATACGTCGTGGCGAAGGACCGGACGGTCCAGCCTCGCCTCATCGCTCCGGTCTTCTCGACGTCCTCCACAGTCGCGTTCACGACGAACCTCCGGCCTCATCGGCGTCGCTCGCGGCGCGGGTGTCGCGGTACCGCTCGGGCTCGACGAACTTCCCCGTGGAGGCCACCTCTCGCATGATCTCGGTGACCTCCTCGAGCGAATAGCGGGAGGTCGGGAAGTCCCCGGCGATGCGGCCGCGGTCGAGGACGACGATGCGATCCGCGACCGAGTACACGTGGAAGATGTTGTGGTCGATGAAGATCGCCGACTTCCCGGCCGTCTTGATCCCCTTCACGAAGTGAAGGAGCTTGTCGGTCTCCTTCAGGGAGAGGCCCATCGTCGGCTCGTCGAGGATGATGATGTCGGCCTCGAAGTGGAGGGCCCGGACGATCGCGAGACCCTGGCGCTCGCCGCCGGACAGCCCGGTCACGTGCGTGTCCGGGGTCAGGGCGGCGGAGGTGAATCCCATCGACTCGCCCATGAGCTCGGCCGTGATCCGCCGCATCTTCCGGACGTCGAGGAATCCGAGCGGGCCGCTGACCGGGCGTCCCATGAAGATGTTGCGCCACAGCGAGAGCTGTTCCGCGAGCGCCCGCTCCTGGTACACGGTCTCCACGCCGAGCGCGCGAGCCCGGTCGACGGAGAGCCCGCGGACCTCCTGCCCCCGGAACAGGATCTGTCCGCTGTCCGGCTCGTGGACCCCCGTGACGATCTTGATCAGCGTGGACTTGCCGGCGCCGTTGTCGCCGAGGAGACCGAGCACCTCGCCTGCGGACAGCACAAGGCTCACGTCCTTCAGGACTCTGACGCCGCCGAACGACTTGAAGATGTGACGAAGCTCGACGTGGACCTGTCCGTCTCCGCGCGACGTCACGTCTGCCTCACCCGTCATCAGTGTGGCATGCCCCGACGCGGGCCGGGGCCGACGAGCCCTCTGCTCGCCGGCCCCCATGCTCGCGCCTCGGCGTCGCCGCCGGGCATCAGCGGATCTGCTGCTCGACGAGCGGAGCGATCACGTCGATGTTCGACGCGTCCACGAAGCCGCCGCCCGTGTTCACGAACAGGCCGCTGAACCCGTACATGTGCGTCAGGCAAAGCTGCTGGACCGCAAGGAAGCCCTGCAGGTACTGCTGCTGGTCGATCACGAGGTCGATGAACCCGTCCTGCACGCCCTGCACCGTCGAAGGCGACAGGTCGAACCCGGCCGCGTACAGGTCGTCCGGGCCGAGGTTCGCGGCCTCCATGTACGTCGGGATCGTCGAGGTGAGGTTCCCGTGGTCGATGAAGATGGCCTTGACGTCCGGGTTCGCCGAGACGTACCCGGTGAAGGTCGAAACGCCGGCCGCGGGGTCGGCGTTCGTTGCATCGTCGATCTCCTGGTAGTCGACCGTCAGGCCGGCCTCGTCGAGTGCGTCGAGGATGCCCTGGGTCCGCTCACCGCGGCCCGGCTGTGCCACGAGACCCCAGACGAACGCCCGGTCCCCGGACTGCAGGTCGCCGCGCGCGATCGCTTCCTGAGCGAGGGCGAAGCCGGCGTCGTGGAGCACGGCACCGACGTACCCCGTGCCCTCGGCCGCGTACTTCGCCTCCGCCGCCGGGAGCTCGGTGTTCATGACGGTCACGAGGATCCCCTGGCTCCTCGCGTCATCGATCAGCGGGTCGAAGGCGTCGTCCCCGGGGTGGCCCATGATGGCGATGCCGTCCGGGCTCGTCGCCATGGCCTCCTGGAACTGGGTGACCATCTTCTGGGGGTCCCAATCCGACCACGAGTACGTGACGTTCGGACCGAACGCCGCCTCTGCCGCCCTGGCGCCGTTGTAGACGACGGTCTCGAAGCCGCCGCCCTCGGTGCCGCCGGGGAAGAACACGATGTTCGTTCCCTCACAGAACTGTCCTGCGCCGCCGCCCTGCGCCGCATCACCGGTCGCCCCCTGCGCCTCCTCGCCATTCTCGTCGCTGGTGCACGCGGCGAGCACCAGCGCGAAGGCGCCCAGCACCGCGATAAACCGCCAGTGACCCCAAGCGTCGCGCAATCCCACTGTTCTCATCACGCCCCCTCCTTGCTCGCGAAGCTGCGGTCTCGATGCCGTGAGCCGGTGCCGATATCGCCCCCCTTCGATCCCCCCGTCGAACCCCCTCCGAGGCCTAACCCCTGAAAGTCTCGAGGATTGCATTCGAGTGTATGCAAACGTATTCTTTCCTGTCAAGGAAAGCATTCGTACCGGCGTTCGGGCAAGCGGGGCAATGGAAACCGTGACGTCCAGGACCGGGGTTGCGTTTCGGCGCTTCGTCCGGCGCGGGCGACCCGATCGGGGGAGCGGGAGGTGAGGCGTGCCGTCACCGGAGCTGCGTGAGCAGGTCGCCGAGGCGAACCGAAGGTTGGCGGCCGAGGGCCTGGTGGCACTGTCCTTCGGCAATGCGAGCGGCGTCGATCGGAACGAGGGGGTCATCGTCATCAAGGCGAGCGGAGTGGCGTGTGACCGGGTCGAGCCGAAGGACACCGTGGTGGTCCCGCTCGACGACGGCCGTGTCGTGGAAGGCTCGATGAGGCCCTCCTCGGACACCCCGACGCACCTGGTCCTGTATCGGCGGTTCGCATCGATCGGCGGCGTCGTGCACACGCACTCGCCGTTCGCCTCCGCATGGGCCCAGGCGGAGCGATCCGTCCCCTGCCTCGGCACGACCCATGCCGATCACTTCGCCGGACCGATCCCGGTCACCCGGGGGCTCACCGAAGGCGAGATCGCCGGCGACTACGAGGGGTCGACGGGCGAGGTTATCGTCGAGACGCTCCAGGGGCTAAGCCTCGGCGCGCTGGACATGCCGGCCGCCCTCGTCGCGAGCCACGGCCCCTTCGCCTGGGGGGCCGATCCGACCGAGGCCGTGACGAACGCGGTGGCGCTGGAAGTCGTCGCGGCGATGGCCCTGCGAACGCTGGCGCTCGAGCCGTCGATCGGTCCCATCGCCGACGCGCTGTTGGCCCGCCACTTCGGCCGCAAGCACGGCCCCGACGCCTACTACGGGCAGCCCGGGGGGGACGCCCGCGGCGACTGAGATCAGGCGGCGTCGCCCGGAAGCGGGAGCACCGACACCCCGTCGCTCGCCCGGCAGACGTAGATCTCGCACGTGAGCCCGGTCCGCTCCCGGTAGGCGCCGGCGACCTCGCGTTCGAACGCACGGGTGGCCGTTCGTTCGACGAAGGCGACGGCGCAGCCGGCGAACCCGCCTCCGGTAAGGCGGGCTCCGAAGCATCCCTCGGCTGTTTGGGCCGCCTCGGCCATGGCGTCCAGGGCCTCGCTCGACACCTCGAAGTCCTCCCGCAGGCTGCGGTGGCTCTCGTTCATGAGCCTGCCGACGCGCTCAGCGTCGCCGGCGCGCAGGGCGTCGGCGGCGGCGATCGTCCGCTCGTTCTCCGTGATCACGTGGCGGGCTCGCCGAGCGACCGTGCCGGCGAGCGCCGTCGAGCGCAAACGCAGGTCGGACTCGGACACGTCACGCAGGGACTCGACACCCAGCGCTCGGGCCGCCGCCTTGCACTCGCGTCGCCGGTCGTTGTACGCGGAGGTCTCGAGCTCGCGGCGGGTTCCCGTGTCCAGGACGACGACCGCGGCGCGATCCGGGAGGGGGACCCATTCCGAATCGAGCGACCGGCAATCGAGGAGAAGGGCGTGCCCTGCTCGCCCGCGGACGCAGGCGAGCTGATCCATCAGCCCGGACGCGAGGCCCACCCACGCGTTCTCCGCTCGCTGACACACTCGCGCGATCGTCGTCGGCTCCCACTCGAATGCGGAGCTGAGCTGGAACGCTCGAGCCGTGGCCAGCTCGATCGCAGCGGAGGAGGAGAGGCCGGCCCCGATCGGGATGTCGCTGGCCATCGCGCCGTCCCATCCGGCCAGATGGTGACCGGCCTCCGTCAACGCCCACGCCACGCCCTGGACGTAGATGCCCCAGTCGCTCGATCGTCGCTCGAAACCGTCGATCGCAACGGTGGCGTTCTCGTGCCCCTCCGAGCGCACGTCGACGATGGGGTCGGACCGGAGGCGGATCGCGACGCACAGGTCGCGGTCGATGGCGACGGGCAGCACGAAGCCGTCGTTGTAGTCAGTGTGCTCGCCGATGAGGTTGACGCGTCCGGGCGCGCGCAGGAGCGCGTCGGGATTGCCGCCGAACTGCTCGCGGAAGAGACGGACGGCGCGACCGCTCGCGCTCACGCCCTACCCGCCGCCGACGGGGTCGGGGCTCGACAGGAAGTGCACGTCGGGCTGGTCCCGCAGTCGCTGGGCTGCTTCCTCCGGCGTGAGCTCCCTCGCGGTCTCGGCGAACAGCTCGTAGCCCGCCACGAACTTGCGCGTCGTCGCAGAGAGCAGCGGTGGGAAGACGTGCGAATGCAGCTGCCAGTGCTCGGCGTGCTCGTCGCGTCCGGGCGCGCCGTGCCAGCCCATGGAGTACGGGAAGCTCCTCCGGTACAGGTTGTCGTACTTCGCGAGCAGGCGTCGGATGAGCTCGGCCAGGCCGCGGCGCGCGTCGTCGTCCAGGTCAGTGAGGCGCGAGATGTGTCGACGCGGCACCACGAGGGCCTCGAACGGCCAGAACGCCCAGAACGGAACGACGGCCACCCATCCGTCGTTCTCGACGACCACCCTGGCGTCGTGGCTCAGCTCGAGACGGGCGTAGTCGAGCAGCAGCGGACTGCCCGAGGCCTCGAACGCGGCTCGCTGCCGGTCGTCCTCGATCGCGGGCTCGTCGGGGAGATGAGCGCTGGCCCACAGCTGACCGTGCGGATGCGCGTTGGACGCCCCCATGTCCTCGCCGCGGTTCTCGAACACCAGCACGGAGCGATATCGCCTGCCCAGCTCGGCGACCTGCTCGACCCAGAGATCGACCACGTCCCCGATCTGCGGTGTCGACATCAGCGCGAGGTCGAGATCGTGGCGGGGGGAGAAGCACAGGACCCGGCAGGTGCCGGGTCCGGTCCGCACCTGCAGGATCGGGTCCGCCTGCGTCGACCACTCCGGGGTGTCGGGGCGCAGGGCGGCGAAGTCGTTGGTGAACGTGAAGGTCCGCTCGTACGCGGGGTTCCGCTCGCCGCCTGCCCGCTCGTTCCCCGGACACAGGTAGCAGCTCGGGTCGTACGGGGGCCGCGGTTCCGGGTTCGACGATTCCGTCCTGCCGAGCCACGGGCGCGCCGTGCGCTCCGCCGACACGAGGACCCATCGCCCGTTCAGCAGGTTCAACCTTCGGTGCGGCGACGCCGGCACGTGGACGGCGTCCTCTGGCGATCCGAGTGATCGCATCGGGCGACACGATACCGGTGCTTGCTAGCATCCACTGCGCCGGTCGTCGTGTTCGAGGACTCTCTCGACCGGTGCAGAGGGAACGTGGCGATCGTCACGGCCTCGATCCTCGACGCCGACTTCGCCCGGCTGGAGCACGAGCTCACCCGCGTGGCCGCGGCCGGTGTGGACGCGTTCTCGCTCGACGTGATGGACGATCACTTCGTCCCGCGCCTCACGTTCGGCGACCACGTCGTCGCGCGCGCGCGGAACTGGGTGAAGCTCCCGATCGAGATCCATCTGATGGTCGCGTTCCGGCTGGATCTGGTCGGCAAGGATCTCGACCTGATCCTCGAGCTCGCTCGTGCGGTGGGGGCCCCGATGCCGCAGGCGGCGACGAACCGCGACGTGGTGCGAGCCGCCCTCGCGACCGGGCTGGCCGATCATGACATCAGCGCCGTGGCCGAGTACCTCAGGGACGTCGAGCGGGCGCCTTGACGCGACGGCACACCGGGTCGAGACGATCCGGGGCCGCCGATGGATGGAACAGCGGGACCAGGGGGCGCCAGCCGGCGCGCAGCATCTCGACGAGCGACGGCGGGGTGATGAGGGTCGTCCCCCTCCGTGCGGGTCGAGGGTCGCGTTCCACGTAACCCGCCGTCGACCATCGCAGGAGCTCGGTGCCGAGCACGAGGAACGGTACGCCGTCGCGGAGGACGAACGCCCCGTCGGGGAGA
Organism: Actinomycetota bacterium; assembly: GCA_035272825.1. Classification (GTDB taxonomy): domain Bacteria; phylum Actinomycetota; class UBA4738; order UBA4738; family HRBIN12; genus DASSJM01. Next base: position 4,270 of record DATEQE010000163.1, on the reverse strand, counting down.
TCCGCCAGGTTGGCCGCGTGGAGGCGGCGGTCGCGCGTCGCGGTTCGATCCGTTCGGCGTGAAGCTGCGCATCGATCGCGTCGGCGCCGACCTGGCCTGGGTGGAGCGAGCGCCAGATCTCGCCGAACCGGTCGTAGTCCTCGCGCCGACAGAGGGCGCACGGGCGGTGACCGGCCGCGAAGGCCGTCGCCTCGTCCAGGAAGAACAGCTCGGTGAACCGGCCGGGCTGCAGGAGCGGCTCGCGATGCCAGCCTCGGAAACGCAGCCGGCACGCGATCCATCGCTTGCCAGCGTACCCGCGGCGGATCCGGCCTCGGTCGTCGTGCAGGCATCCGCGGTTCCCGTACACGAGGCCTCGGCCGGGCTCGGCGACCAGCCCACCGAGCGGCGTGACCCGGTTCCGCAGCGGCATCAGGGCCAGAGGCGGCGGGCGCGTTCGGCGAGGTCGCGGCGCAGGGCTTGCTCGTCCGCCCCCAGGAGCGTCCCGTCCCGCACGACAGGCTCGCCCTCGACGAACACGTGCCGCGCCCGACGGTCGGGCCCCAGGACCAGGCCGGCCAGCGGGTCGGGGATGTCGCCGAGGTCGTCGCCGGGCCAGACCACCAGATCGGCTCGGAGCCCGGGCTCGAGCCGGCCGAGGTCGTCCCGGCCGAGGCATCGTGCGCCGCCCTCGGTCGCGAGCCGCAGGGCGTCGGGCGGCAGGAAGACGTCGGCCCGGCCGGCGCGCTGCCGGGCCGTGTAGAGCGCCTGGCGCAGCTCGGGCTGCAGGCCGCCCACCTCGTTGGAGGCGACCCCGTCCACGCCGAGACCCACCGGTGCCCCCGCGGCCTCGAGATCGGTGACCCGGCACATCCCGGCGCCCAGCCGCGCGTTGCTCGATGGGCAGTGCGCCACCCCGGTCCCCGCGGCGCCGAGACGTACCACCTCGGCGTCGTCGAAGTGGATCCCGTGCGCCACCCACACGTCGCCGTCGATCCACCCAAGCTCGTCGAGCAGGTCCACCGGACGCCGGCCGAGGCGCTCGAGCACGTCCCGCTCCTCGTCGACGGTCTCGGCGAGGTGGGTGTGCAGCCTCAGGCCGTGACGCCGTGCGAGCGCGGCGGACTCGCGCATCAGCTCCCGCGACACGCTGAACGGGCTGCACGGCGCGACCGTCACGACGACGCGCTCGCCGTCGTGGTGGCGGGCGATCACCGACTCGGTCGACGCGAGGATCGCGTCGAGGTCCTCGACGACGTGGTCGGGGGGGAGGCCACCCCGCGACTCGCCGAGATCCATCGACCCCCGCGCCAGGTGTACGCGGATCCCCACGGTCCTCGCCGCGTCGGCGATCGCGTCGAACACGGTGTCGTCGCCGCGCGGGACCAGGTAGTGGTGGTCGGCCGCGGTCGTGCAGCCGGTGAGCGCGAGCTCGGTGAGACCGACCAGCGCCGCGGCCTGCACGTCCTCGACGTCCAGACGCCCCCAGACCGGGTAGAGCTCGACGAGCCAGCCGAACAGGTCGCATCCGACGCATCGGCCGCGCGTCATCCACTGGTAGAGGTGGTGGTGGGTGTTCACGAGCCCGGCGGTGATCAGGTCGCCGTCGCACCGGATCACCTCGTCCCCCGGCTCCTCGGCCACCGACCCGAGCGCCTCGATCCGGCCGTCGCGGACGGCGACGTCGCCGGGCCACCGCGCTCCTCGGAAGACCGTCCTCACGGCGGTGAGCGTAGACGTTCAGGCCCGTGCCACGATGCGACCGTGCACGGTGGCGACGTCGTGATCCGCGGCCGGCGCGTCGTGACGCCGGGCGGCGTTCGCGACGCGTGCATCCACGTCGTTGATGGCGGCATCGAACGCGTCGCCCCCTTCCACGACGCGCCATCGGGTGTGCCGATCGTCGAGGCAGCCGAGGTGATCATGCCAGGACTCGTCGATACGCACGTGCACGTGAACGAGCCCGGACGGACCGCGTGGGAGGGGTTCGAGACCGCGACCCGCGCGGCTGCGGCTGGCGGCGTGACGACGATCCTCGACATGCCGTTGAACAGCATCCCGCCGACGACGACGATCCCCGCCCTCGCCGAGAAGCGCGCCGCCGCCGACGGGAAGGTCCACGTCGACGTCGGGTTCTGGGGCGGAGCGGTGCCCGGCGATCTCGGACACCTGCGCGAGCTGCACGACGCCGGCGTGTTCGGGTTCAAGTGCTTCCTCTGTCCGTCCGGCGTCGATGAGTTCGGATCGCTGGATCTCGATCAGCTCGGGGCGGCGGCGTCCGAGATCGCGGCGTTCGACGGGCTGCTGATCGTGCACGCAGAGCTGCCCGGCCCGATCGAGCGCGCGACGGAAGGACTCGCCGGCTCCGACCCGTTCGCGTACCGCACCTACCTCGCGTCGCGGCCGGCCTCGGCGGAGGAGCAGGCGATCGCGGCGGTCGCCGAGGTGAGCGCGGCGACGGGGTGCCGGTCGCACGTGCTCCATCTCTCGGCGGCGACCGGTCTGGACACCCTGTCCGGACACGAACGCGTGTCGGTCGAGACCTGCCCGCACTACCTGACGTTCGACGCGGCCGAGATCCCCGACGGCGCCACCGCGTGCAAGTGCGCACCGCCGATCCGCGATGCGGCGAACCGGGAGCGCCTCTGGGACGGGCTCCGGGACGGGCGGATCGCCGCGGTCGTGTCCGACCACTCCCCGTGCACGGCCGACCTGAAGGCGGGCTCGTTCTTCGATGCGTGGGGCGGCATCGCGTCGGTGGAGCTCGGGCTGCGGGCCGTATGGACGCAGGCCCGGGCTCGGGGGTTCGCGCTCGAGGACGTGGCCCGCTGGATGAGCGAAGGGCCCGCCGCGATCGCCGGCCTCGAACGCAAGGGCGCGATCGCCGAGGGCAGGGACGCGGACCTGGTCCTGTTCGACCCCGACGGTGCCTCCGAGATCGCTCCCTCCGAGCTTCACCACCGCAACCCGGTCACGCCCTACGCGGGCCGCCGGCTCGACGGACGCGTCGCGGCCACGTACGTTCGAGGGGTGGAGGTCTACGCGGACGGGCGGTTCCGGGACGAACCGGCCGGCCGCCTGCTGTCGAGGGGAGCGGCGTGAGCGATTTCACGGCGCTGCCCGACCTCGCCGCCCGGCGCCTCGGCGGAATGGTGCTCGTCGCGAACGACGAGTTCTTCGCGCCGAAGGACAACCTCGTGAAGCCGGAGGCCCCGGTCTTCGACCCCGATCGCTACACGGATCGAGGCAAGGAGATGGACGGCTGGGAGACGCGCCGCCGACGCGACCCGGGCCACGACTGGTGCATCGTCCGCCTCGGCATCGCCGGGATCGTCCGCGGCGTGGTCGTCGACACCAGCTTCTTCCGCGGCAACTACCCGGACCGCTGCTCGGTCGAGGGTGCGGTGGTCGAGGAGGACGACGTCACGGGCGCGGAGTGGTTCGACCTGGTGCCCGAGTCGGCGCTCGAGGGTGACACGGTCAACCGATTCGTCGTCCCCTCGCCGCTCCGGGTGAGCCACGTCCGGCTCAACATCGTCCCCGACGGCGGGGTCGCGAGGCTCCGCGTCCACGGCGAGCCCCTCCCGGATCTTCGAACGCTCACCGACGGCGGCGGCCGCGCGGACGTCGCGGCGTCGTGGTCGGGTGGGGTCGTGCTCGACGCGAGCGATCTCTTCTTCTCCTCGCCGCACAACCTCATCGCGCCTGGCGACTCACACGGCATGCACGACGGGTGGGAAACGCGACGCCGGCGCGGCGAGGGCCACGACTGGGTGGTGATCCGCCTCGCGACGGAGACCGAGATCGAGCGCATCGAGGTCGACACCTCGAACTTCAAGGGCAACTACCCGGACTCGTGCTCGCTCGAGGTTCGTGCGGCTCCCGACGTCGCCGCCGACACGGAGGCCGAGCCGGCCTGGTCCGAGGTCCTCTCGCACCGCAAGCTGGGCCCGCATCGACGCTTCGCGTTCCCGATCGACCCGCCGGTGCCGGCTACACAGGTTCGGCTGAACATCCACCCCGACGGCGGCGTGGCCCGGCTCCGGGTGCACGGGCGGGTCACGGACGACGGCTGGCGCTCGTTCGGCGTCCGATGGCTCAACGCGAAGACGCCCGAGGTGTTCGAGGAGCGCGTACTCGGCTGCTGCGGGTCGCGCGCCTGGGCGAGCGAGCTCCAGGCGGCGAGGCCGTTCGCCACGTTCGACGCGCTGCTGCAGACCGCCGACGACGTGTGGGCCGGACTCTCGGCCGATGATCGGCGGGAGGCGTTCGCGGCGCACCCTCGGATCGG
>DATEQE010000162.1:0-4467 GCA_035272825.1 Actinomycetota bacterium | reverse complement strand
GCTGCTCGAGCTCGGCTTGGTCGCCGCGGTGCTGTACCACGCGATCAACGGCGTCAAGATCATGGTCTTCGACTTCTGGCCGTCGAGCGCACGCCACATGAAGGGGATCGCGCTCGCCTCGACGATCGTCTTCGTCTTCAGCATGATCCCGATCACGATCATCATGGGCCACGGGATCCTGGATTCCGCGGGGGTCTTCTGATGTCCGTCGAGGCACCCGAACGCCCGACGCCTTCACCACGCGGCGGGTCCCCGGGCATCCGCGGCCGCGAGCGCCCCGTCGGCGGCTTCGAGCTGTGGTCCTGGCTCTTCATGCGGATCAGCGGGCTGGTGCTGCTGATCCTCGCCGTCGGGCACGTGCTGATCATGCACGTGTGGGACGACGGGGTGGACCGCGTGAACTTCGGCTTCGTCGCCGCGCGGTGGCAGAGCCCGTTCTGGCGAGCCTGGGACTGGGCGCTCCTGGTCCTCGCGCTGATCCACGGGATCAACGGGTTGCGCATCATCGTGCAGGACTACGTCCGATGGCCCGCCGTCCGGTTCGCCGTCGACATGGCCTTCCTCGTGATCGGATTCGCGCTGTTCGTCCTCGGCACGGTCGTCGTGTTCACATTTGACCCGAGCCGATGGCCGGGGACCGTCTGAGCCGATGACGACCTTCCACACGTACGACGCGGTGATCGTCGGCGCCGGGGGGGCCGGCCTGCGGGCGGCGATCGAGGCGTCGGACCGCGTGAAGACCGCCGTGATCTCGAAGCTGTACCCCACGCGCTCGCACACCGGGACCGCGCAGGGAGGCGTCTGCGCCGCGCTCGCGAACGTCGAGGAGGACTCGCCCGAGTGGCACGCGTTCGACACGGTCAAGGGCGGCGACTACCTGGTCGACCAGCCCGCCGCGCAGCTCATGTGCGAGGAGGCCGTCGACGCGATCTACCAGCTCGAGCACTGGGGTCTGCCGTTCAACCGCACGCCGGAGGGCAAGATCGACCAGCGGCGGTTCGGCGGGCACACGCGCAACCACGGGGAGGCCCCCGTCAAGCGCGCGTGCTTCGCGGCGGACCGGACGGGTCACATGATCCTGCAGACGCTGTACCAGCAGTGCGTGAAGCGCAACGTGCGGTTCTTCAACGAGTTCTACGTGCTCGATCAGCTGATGGCCGAGGGCGAGTGCGCCGGGGTCGTCGCGTACGAGCTGGCGACGGGCGAGACCCACGTGTTCCGCTCCAAGGCCGTCCTGTACGCGACCGGCGGGTACGGACGGATGTTCAAGGTCTCCTCCAACGCGCACACGCTGACCGGCGACGGCCCCGCGGTGCTGTTCCGCCGAGGGCTGCCCCTCGAGGACATGGAGTTCTTCCAGTTCCACCCGACCGGCGTGTACAAGATGGGCATCCTGCTCTCGGAGGCGGTCCGCGGCGAGGGCGGCATCCTGCTGAACCGCGAGGGCGAGCGCTTCATGGAGCGATACGCCCCCACGGTCAAGGACCTCGCCCCGCGCGACATGGTGAGCCGCGCGATCTTCCAGGAGATCAAGGAGGGCCGCGGCGACGGCCCCAACCGCGACGCCGTGTGGCTCGACGTGCGGCACCTGCCGCGTGACGTGATCGAGGAGAAGTTGCCCGACGTGACCGAGTTCGCCCGCGTGTACCTCGGCGTCGAGCCGACCACCGAGCTCGTCCCGATCCAGCCGACCGCGCACTACGCCATGGGCGGCATCCCCACCAACGTCGACGGGCAGGTCGTCGTCGGGCAGGACGAGACGCCGGTCCCCGGCCTGTACGCCGCGGGCGAGTGCGCGTGCGTGTCGGTGCACGGCGCGAACCGACTGGGGACGAACTCCCTGCTCGATATCGTCGTGTTCGGCCGCCGCGGCGGCGCGCACGCCGCCGGGTTCTGCGAGGACGCCGACCTGCCCGATCTTCCCGAGCGCCCCGAGGGCACTCTCCGCGACATGGTCGACGGCCTGTTGAACCGCCCCGAGGGCGCGAACGCCGCGGACATCCGCAAGGAACTCCAGGACTCGATGCAGGATCTCGCGTTCGTGGTCCGGACCGAGGAGAGCCTGCGGAAGATGCAGGAGATCCTGGGGAGCCTTCGCGAGCGGTTCGAGCGCGTCTACGTGCAGGACACCGGCACGATGTTCAACACCGAGTTGATGGAGGTCGTCGAGCTCGGGTTCCTACTCGAGTGCGCCGACGCGCTGGTGGCGGCGGCCCTCGCCCGCGACGAGAGCCGCGGAGGCCACTACCGGGAGGACCACCCGCTGCGCGACGACGCGAACTGGCTCAAGCACTCGCTCGCGTACCGTGAGGACGACGGTTCGATCCGGCTCGAGCACAAGCCGGTCAAGCTGGGACCCTACGTGCCCATGGAACGGAAGTACTGATGGCCGCCACCGCATCCGAAGGCCTGGGCGAGATCCTCGAGGACTCGGACCTCCGCGCCGCCGGCGCGGCGCACAAGGTCACGCTCACGCTCAAGATCCGCCGCTACAACCCGGAGCTCCGCGGCGAGGAGTCGTGGTGGGACGAGTTCGAGATCCAGGCCGACCCCGACGACCGGCTGCTCGACGCGCTGCACCAGGTGAAGTGGTACCACGACGGAACGCTGGCGCTGCGGCGTTCGTGCGCGCACGGCATCTGCGGCTCGGACGCGATGATGATCGACGGCAAGAACGCGCTCGCGTGCAAGGTCATCGTTCGCGACATCGCACCGAAGGTGACGGTCGAGCCGATCCGCGGCCTGCCGGTTCTCAAGGACCTCATCGTCGATATGGAGCCGTTCTTCGCCGGCTACCGTTCGGTCCTGCCGTACCTGATCAACGACTCGGGCGTGCCCGACACCGAACGCCTCCAGTCGCCCGAGGAACGTCACCGGTTCGACGACACGACCAAGTGCATCCTGTGCGCCGCGTGTACGACCTCCTGCCCGATCTTCTGGGGGGACGAGGACTATGTCGGGCCCGCGGCGATCGTGAACGCCCACCGGTTCGTCTACGACTCGCGGGACGAGGCCGGCAAGGAGCGCCTGAAGATCCTGTCGGAGAAGACCGGCGTGTTCCGCTGTCGGACGACGTTCAACTGCACGGACGCGTGCCCCAGGGGCATCGAGGTCACGAAGGCGATCCAGGAGGTGAAGCGCTCGATCCTGTTCGACCGCTTCTGACACGCCGCCACATCCCTCGATCGCTCGACGCCGAACGCCCGATAAGGTTCGGCCGTGGCGCACCTGGTAACCCTCATCCCCGGCGACGGCATCGGGCCCGAGGTCTCCGAGGCGACCCGGCGCGTGCTCGACGCCACGGGCATCCCGATCGAGTGGGTGGTCGAGGAGGCAGGCGCCGACGTCCTGGCGCGCGAGGGCACCACGCTCCCCGGACGGGTCCTCGACAAGATCCGCGACTCGCGTGTGGCGATCAAGGGGCCGATCACCACGCCGGTCGGGTCGGGGTTCCGGAGCGTGAACGTCGAGCTCCGGCAGGCGCTCGACCTGTTCGCGGCGGTGCGGCCCTCGCGTTCGCTCGCGGGGCTGCCGACGCGGCACCCGGACGTCGACCTCGTCGTGATCCGCGAGAACACCGAGGACCTGTACCAGGGCATCGAGTTCGAGCGGGGGACGTCCGAGGCCCGGGAGCTCCGCGAAGAGCTCCTGCGGCTTTCGGGGCGCGAGCTGCGCGAAGACTCCGGGTTCACGGTCAAGCCGATCTCGGTGACCGGCGCGCGGCGGATCGTCCGGTTCGCGCTCGACTTCGTGGGGGCGCATGGACGCCGCAAGGTCACGCTCGGGCACAAGGCGAACATCATGCGGTTCTCCGACGGGTTGTTCCTGTCGATCGGGCAGATCGAGGCCGAGGGGCATCCGGAGGTCTGGTTCGAGGACATGGAGATCGATCAGCTCTCGATGCGACTGGTGCGCGAACCCCCGGCGTTCGATGTCCTGCTGCTGCCGAACCTGTACGGCGACATCATCTCGGACCTGTGCGCCGGGCTGGTCGGGGGGCTCGGGCTCGCGGCCGGGGCGAACCTCGGGTGGGAGTACGCGGTGTTCGAGCCCGTGCACGGCAGCGCCCCGGACATCGCCGGCAGGGGCGTCGCGAACCCGATCGCGATGATCCTGTCGGGAGCCATGTTGCTCCGCCACCTGCACGAGGCCGCCGCGGCGACCGCCGTCGAACGCGCGGTCGACCGGGTGCTCGAGCACGGCCAGGCCCGCACGCCCGACCTGGGCGGCACCTCCTCGACCGAGGAGGTCGCGGCGGCGATCGAGGAGACGCTGCGCGGATGAGCGGGCGCGTCGTTCGCCGAAGGACCGACGTCCTCGTCGCGCTCGCGGGGCTCGCGCTGTTCGTCCCGTGCGCGGTCATCGCCTCGGACGGCACGGTCGGGCCCGTGGAGCTCGCCGTGTTCCACGCGATCAACGGGCTGCCCGAGGCGCTGTCGCCGGTCATGCAGTGGGTGCAATGGCTGG
>DATEQE010000161.1:0-4285 GCA_035272825.1 Actinomycetota bacterium | reverse complement strand
AACCACCAGGGCACGATCGACTGGTCGCTGGTCGCGGCATCCGGAACGCGGTTCGCGTTCGCCAAGGCCACCGAGGGCCGGAGCTTCGTCGATGCGATGTACGCGACGAACAAGGCGGGCGCCGCCCTGTCCGGCGTGGTGTTCGGGGCCTACCACTTCGCGCGGCCCGATAGCACCGCGAACGACGCGGTCATCGAGGCCGACCACTTCGTCGACGTCGCGCAACCCCAGCCCGGCGACCTGATCCCGGTCCTCGACATCGAACGCACCGGCGACCTGTCGCAGGCGCAGCTGACGCAGTGGATCCTCGCCTGGCTGGGACGTGTGAGCGAGCGGATCGGCGTCCGGCCGATGGTCTACACGAGCCCGCACGGATGGGCGACGCGGACCGGCGACACGACCGCCGTCGTCGACGCCGGCTACACGCTGCTGTGGGTGGCGCACTGGGGCGTGACGTCACCGACCGTGCCGGGTGCGAACTGGGGCGGCAACGGGTGGACGTTCTGGCAGTACGGCAACTGCGGAGCCATCCCCGGGATCGACGGGTGCGTCGACGTGGACTGGTACGAGACCGGCTCGTTCGACCCCGTGACGATCCCGGCGCTCGATGACGTGCCGCCGTCCGCCTCGTTCGCGCTCCCCGCCACGCCGGCCAAACCGGTTTCGATCACGTTCAGCGAGATCGTGCACCAGGTGACGCCGGACAACGTGTTCGTGTGGATCCCGAGCACCGGGACCTACCCCGACGTCGAGCTCTCCTGCCGGTCGGGCAAGGGGGGCAGCGTCGACTGCGTTGCTGGCAACGTCCGTACCGCGCTCGTGCGACCGCTCGAACCGTTCGTGCTGGGCGAGACCTACGAGGGCGTCGTGAACCCCGCGATCGCGCCGGTGCTCGTGGTGGATCGGAGCGCGAACCCCGTCCCGACCACCACCCAGGGGTTCGCGACGCCCACCGAGGTCGAGGAGGACAGCCCCGCGATCTCCTACGCGTGGCGCACGGCCTCCACGTCGCGCGCCAAGGGCGGTCGCTACGAGGTCGAGCATCGGGCCGGCGCGACCGCGTCGTTCGCGTTCACGGGCGGATCGGTCACCTGGTACACGGCCGTGGGGCCGGACCGGGGCAAGGCCGCGGTCTCGATCGACGGCGTTCCGCACGGCACGTTCGATGCGTACGCGGCGCGGCCGGACTTCGGGGTCCCGCGGACCTTCGACGGACTGGGACCCGGCGCGCACACGCTCACGATCCGGGTGCTCGGTCGCGCGCGCGCGAGCGCGACCGACACGCAGGTCGTCGTCGACGCGTTCCGCGCCGGCGGCAAGCTCGTCTCGAACCCCGACCTGCGGGCGTCGTGGGGAACCGTCGAGCGGGGTGGGGCGTCGGGCGGGATCCTCGGGTCGAGCGACCTCGGGCGTTCGAGCGCCGAGGTCACGTTCCGCGGGACCGGCATCGACTGGCTCACCTACCGCGGGACCGACCAGGGGCGGGCCGACGTCTACGTGGACGGGCTGCTGGTCCGAACGGTCGACAACTACGCGACGGCACCGACGTTCGACGTGGCGCGCTCGATCACCGGACTGACGGACGGGATCCACACGCTTCGGATCGTGGTGCTCGCGACCGCTCGGCCCGCGGCCACGGGCGCGCTGGTCTCGATCGACCGCTTCTCGATCGTCCCGTAGCGCCGATCCGTCAGGCTCCCGCAGCCCGAGCGATGAGGTCCGCCGCCTCGTCCGGATCGAGGACCTCGGTGTTCACGACGAGGTCGTAGTGGGTCGGGAGCTCGCGTTCCACGTCGTAGAAGGTCTTGAGGTACGCCGCGCGGGCCTCGTCCGAGCGCTTGAGCTCTGCGCCCGCCGTCGCCTGGTCGCCGTCGCGAGCCTCCGCCAGCCGCCCCGTCCGGATCTCCACCGGCGCCGTGACCAGGACGCGCACCAGGTCGTCCCGGCCCGCGAGCGCGAACGCCGCGGCGTGCGCGACGATCACCACGTCGCCCTGCGCCGCGGTCTCGTTGATCGTCTCGCGGATCAACGCGCGCCGGTCGCGGCTCTGGGCCAGCTCGGTGGCGTCGTCGGGGACCCACATCGGCCCGCCCGGCGTCGCGCCGGCGGCGCCGCTCTGGCCGAGGCCTTCGAGGACCCGCTGGATCACGCTCTTGCGCCGTTCGGTGTCGGCCATCGCCGCGGGGTCGACGCCCTGCTTCTCCGCGGCCCTGGTGATGATCTCCTCGTCGACGTACCGGAAGCCGAGCCGCTCGGCGACGAGCGCGCCGATCCGCTCGCCCTCGGCGCCCGCCGCCCGCGAGATCGCGACGACCTTCGTTGCACGTTCCGCCATGACCACCTCCCGCGCCGTCGAGCGGCGCCGTGGCTCCCGATCCTGATGTCTGGATACGGTAATGCCGATCGCAGGCGAGGGACGTCGAACGCTCGGCAGCGGCGCCGCTCGGGACGCCGCCGTGCTCATCGCCCTCGTTCCCGCCCGCGACAACGGTGCCGCGCTGGTAGCGCCCCCCTCGCGCTCCGGACGGAGGGTGGTTACCATCCGGGGGAAAACCGGCGCGTCGAGCGCCGGCGTGAACCCGAGGAGGACGCGATGTCCAGAACCGTCAAGGCCGCCCTGCTGCAGACCGACTGGTCCGGCGACCAGGAGTCGATGATCGACAAGCACGAGGAGGCCGCTCGCGAGGCCTCCGCACAGGGCGCCGAGGTCGTCTGCTTCCAGGAGCTGTTCTACGGGCCCTACTTCTGCCAGGTCCAGGACACCGAGTACTACAGCTACACCGAGCCGATCCCCGACGGTCCCACGACCAAGCGGTTCCAGAACGTCGCGAAAGAGCTCGGGATGGTGATGGTGCTCCCGATGTACGAGTTCGTACAGGCGGGGCAGTACTTCAACACCGCCGCCGTCATCGACGCGGACGGGACGTACCTCGGCAAGTACCGCAAGCAGCACATCCCGCAGGTGAAGGGGTTCTGGGAGAAGTTCTACTTCACGCCCGGCACCGAGGGGTACCCGGTGTTCGAGACCGCCGTCGGCAAGGTCGGCGTCTACATCTGCTACGACCGGCACTTCCCCGAGGGGTGGAGGATCCTCGGACTGCATGGCGCCGAGATCGTGTTCAACCCGTCGGCCACCCACCGCGGGCTGAGCGAGTACATCTGGCGGCTCGAACAGCCGGCCGCCGCCGTCGCGAACATGTACTACGTCGGCGCGATCAACCGCGTCGGCATCGAGCCGCTCGGCGAGAACGACTTCTACGGGCAGAGCTACTTCGTCGATCCGGAGGGACAGTTCGTCGGCGAGGTGGGCGACGCCTACAAGCCCGAACTGATCGTCCGCGAGCTCGACCTGGACAAGATCCGCGAGGTCCGCGACCGGTGGGCGTTCTACCGGGACCGCCGGCCCGACGCGTACGACCCGATCGTCGCTCGCTGAGCGACGCCCGAGGACCGAAAGCAGGGAGGCGGGCGCGATGGACATCGGTGTGGTGCTGCAGACCACCCCTCCGAGCGCCCGCGTGATCGACCTCGGCACCAAGGCGGAGACCTACGGGTTCACGCACGTGTGGACGTTCGACAGCCACATCCTGTGGGAGGAGCCGTTCCCGATCTACACGCAGATCCTCGCGAACACCCGCAAGGTGACCGTCGGCTCGATGGTCACCAACCCGGCGACCCGCGACTGGACGGTGACGGCGAGCGTGTTCGCCACGCTGAACGAGATGTTCGGGAACCGGACGGTCATCGGCATCGGGCGCGGCGACTCGGCGGTGCGGGTCATCAACGGCAAGCCGACGACCCTCGCGACGCTGCGCGAGAGCGTCGACGTGATCCGCGAGCTCGTGAACGGTCGCACGGCGGAGTACCGAGGTTCGAAGATCCGGTTCCCGTGGGCGTCAAGGAGCCGCGCGGAGGTCTGGGTCGCGGGCTACGGGCCCAAGGCGCTCAAGCTGATCGGCGAGGTGGGTGACGGGTTCATCCTTCAGCTCGCCGACCCACACATCGCCGAGTGGACGATCGGCGCCGTCCGGGCGGCTGCCGAGGAGGCCGGCCGCGATCCCGACGAGGTCATGATCTGCGTGGCGGCGCCGGCCTACGTCACCGACGATGTTGCACACGCCCGCGACCAGTGCCGGTGGTTCGGCGGTATGGTCGGCAACCACGTGGCCGACATCGTGGCCCGATACGGCGAGACCTCCGCCGTGCCGCAGGAGCTCACGGATTACATCAAGGGTCGAGAGGGCTACGACTACAACGAGCACGGCCAGGCGGGCAACGTCCACAC
>DATEQE010000160.1:0-4460 GCA_035272825.1 Actinomycetota bacterium | reverse complement strand
TAGGCCACCCGCCCGAGCGTCTCGAACACGCGGCGGCCGGCTCGCTCGGGCAGGGACATCGCGAGCCACTCGGCGCTGCGGTAGCCCCAGTACCCGAGCGTCTCCCGCCTGGTCTCGGGTTCGGTCTCTCGCTCTTCCTCTGGGGAGGTCATCCGAGGTGCGGGCGCGGGCTCAGAGGCGCTCCTCCTTCACGACCTGGCTCGCCCGCACGGCGGAGGCGAGCAGCATCAGGATCGCCACGGCCCACGGCGTCCACCGCCAGCTACCGATCAGGCCCGCCGCGATCAGCCCGTACCGGAGCGCGGGTGTGATCACGCCTTCCTCGATCCCGTACCCGAGCGAGCCCCCGCGGGCGCGGATATACGAGGCGAGGAACCCCGCCGCGAGCGCGAACAGCGCGCCGGCCGCGAGCCACTCGTCCTCGGTCCGGGACACCCACGCGAGCGCGCCCAGGACACACCCGTCGAACAGGCGGTCGCCGAACGAGAGCGCCACTCTCCCCAGACGGTCGTCCGGGCGCAGGAGGACACCGCCGGCGACGAGGGCGGCGCCTGCGGCGAGCGCGGCGAACCCCGCCGGCTCGGTCTCGCCGCCCAGCAGGAGCCAGGTGGCGACGCCGATCGCGATGCCCGCGGCGATGCACAGGAGCGGCACCACCGCACGCTCGCCCACCTGCGTTGGAACGCTCACCTCCACCACCCGCGCGAGGGTATCACCGGTGCTCGGGGCGCCCGGACTCGAGCCGGAACCCAGGGCGACGCCCGCGCTAGAATCCCGGTCCCGTTTCCCATCCGTCCGATCGGGGGCCTCTTGAAGACGTACGAAGCTAGGGACATCCGCAACGTCTTGCTCGTCGGGCACGGCGGCGCGGGCAAGACCACGCTGCTCGAGGCGATGATCTTCACCTCCGGCGCCACCACGAGGATGGGGACCGTCGAGGACGGCAACACCGTCAGCGACTTCGAGCCGGAGGAGATCAAGAAGGGCATCAGCGTCTCGCTCGGGATGGCGCCGATCGAGTGGAACGGCGTGAAGATCAACGTCCTGGACGCCCCCGGCTACGCCGACTTCATCGGCGACGTCCGGACGGCGATCCGGGCCGTCGACGCGGTCGTGCTGGTCGTCTCGGCCGTGGACGGCGTCGAGGTCCAGACCGAGGTGGCGTGGGAGCTGGCGGTCGAGGCCGGCCTGCCTCGCGCGATCCTGATCAACAAGCTCGACCGCGAACGCGCGTCGTTCGAGCGGACGCTGGAGCAGCTCGTGCAGTCGTTCGGCACGCAGGTCGCTCCCCTCGAGCTCCCGCTCGGGGAGGAGCACGATTTCGAAGGGGTTGCCGACCTGTTGGGGCGCAAGGCGTACCGCTACGGCAGCGGCCCGAACGCGACCGAGGGCGAGTGGCCCGAAGACATCTCGGGCAAGGCCGACCCGTTCCGCGAGAAGCTGATGGAGGCGGTTGCCGAGTCCGACGACGCGCTGATCGAGAAGTACCTCGAGGAGGGCGAGCTCTCCGAGGACGAGGTCGTCCGCGGGGTCAAGCGGGGGTTCGCGGAGGCGAGGATCGCGCCGGTCCTATGCGCAGCGGCGGCGCGGCCGCTCGGTGTCGATCGCGTGCTCCAGTTCGTCGCCGACGAATTCCCCTCCCCGATCGACCGCGGCCCGGTCACGGTAGTCACCAAGGGAGCCGAGGAGAAGGAGCGGGCCTGCGAACCCGGCCAGCCACTCACGGCCTACGTCTTCAAGACGGTGTCCGACCCGTACGTCGGTCACATCACGATGTTCCGGGTGTTCTCGGGCACGATGCGGCCGGACTCGTCGGTCTTCAACGCGACGAAGGGCACCGAGGACCGGATCGGCCAGCTGTTCGCGCTGCGGGGCAAGGAACACGAGACGCTATCCGAGGTGCCGGCGGGCGACATCGCGGCCGTCGCGAAGCTCGCGCACACGACGACGGGGGACACGTTCTCGACCAAGGACGACCCGGTGACGCTGCCGCCGATCGAGATGCCGGAGCCGTTGCTCGCGTTCGCAATCACACCGAAGACCAAGGGCGACGAGGACAAGCTGTCGACCGCCCTGTCGCGCCTGCGGGAAGAGGATCCGACGCTTCGGATCGAGCGCTCGGACGAGACCCACGAGACCGTGATGTACGGGATGGGCGAGGCCCACCTCGACGTCCAGATCGAACGGATGAAGCGCAAGTTCGGCGTCGAGGTGAGCACGTCTCCTGCGAAGATCGCGTACCGCGAGACCGTCCGGGGGCCGGGCAGGGGCGTCGGACGTCACGTGAAGCAGACCGGTGGCCACGGGCAGTACGCGATCTGCAACATCGAGATCGAGCCCCTCCCTCGCGGCGAGGGGTTCGAGTTCGTCGACAAGATCTTCGGAGGCGCGATCCCGAACACGTTCATCGGCTCCGTCGAGAAGGGCATCGTCAAGACGATGCAGTCGGGCGTGATCAGCGGGAACCCCATGGTCGACATCCGGTGCACGCTCGTCGACGGGAAGTTCCACAGCGTGGACTCGTCCGACATGGCGTTCCAGCTTGCGGGTGCGCTCGCGCTGAAAGAGGCGGCGGCCGCGGCCGGCGTGGTCCTGCTCGAGCCGATCGTCGAGGTTGACGTCGTCGTCCCCGAATCCCACACCGGCGACATCATGGGCGACCTCAACGCCAAGCGCGCCAAGATCCAGGGCGTCGAATCGGCGGGCGCCGGGAAGCAACGCGTCAAGGCGCTCGTTCCGCAAGCGGAGGTCGCGCGCTACTCGATCGACCTGCGTTCGATGACCGGGGGGCGGGCGGCGTTCACGATGCACTTCTCGCACTACGAGGAGGTGCCGTCGCACCTCGCGGACAAGATCGTCGCCGCGGCGCAGCAGGAGAGGGAAGAGGCGCGGAAGTAAGGCGCCGGACCGCTCAGAGCACCTCGCCGAGGAACCCGAGGGCGACGCGGTTGAACTCGTCGGGTCGACGCAGCGGGATCACGTGGTCGGTCTCTGGGATCCGGACCAGACGGGCGCCGCGGATACCCTCGGCGATCTCGATGCACATCCGCTCGTGCCAGGGCGGGTCATGGTCGGCCGGCAGCACGAGCGTCGGCGCCTCGATCTCGCCGAGCCGCTCGGCGGCCGGCGGGTCGATCGCGGTCTCGCCGCTCTCATCCATCGTCAGCTCGTGGAGGTTGTCGAACGCGATGCGGCGGATGCGCGCTCCGGCTGGATCGTCGGTCCCGAGCGGCGCCCATAGCCATCGCAGCCGCAGGTCCTCCGCGCGCTCGAGATCACCCGCCCTCGCGGCCTCCTCGATTCGGGCCTCGGCGTCGGCGAACGCGGCCTCCCACACCGCCTCCTCCTTCGGGGTCCCCTCGAACCCCGAGAGCGCGGGGCTGGCAAGCACGAGCGCCGAGACTCGCGCCGGATGGGTGAGCGCGAAATCGATCGCCACGAGCCCACCCATCGAGTTGCCGATCAACGCGGCGCGGTCGACGCCGGCCGCGTCCATCACGGCGGCGAGATCCGAGACGTGCGAGTACGGCCTGCCGGGTTCGAGGCGGCTCGAGCGACCGTAGCCGCGGAAGTCCAAGCGCAGGACCCGGTAGATCCGCGAGAACGGCTCGAGCTGATCGTCCCACACTCGGCCGTCCCACAACCCCGGGTGCAGGAACACCACGTCGGGGCCCTCCCCCACCGACTCCCAGGCCAGCGCTCCCGCGTCGTACTCGAGGACGCCGCTCCCCATCCGCATCACCTTCGCTCATGCGCCCTGGAAGCGCAGGAGAAGCCGCGCGTAGGTCTCGTCGAGCAACTCGGGGAGGACGCGGGTCTGACCGACGACGGGCATGAAGTTCGTGTCGCCGTTCCAACGAGGCACGACGTGCCAGTGCACGTGATCCGGTATCCCGGCGCCCGCCACGCGGCCGAGGTTCATCCCGAGGTTGAACCCGTGGGGTTCCATCTCCCCCTTGAGCGCCCGGATCGAACGCGTGAGCAGCGCGTCGACCTCGGCGAACTCGGTGGGCTCGAGCGCGCCGAAGTCGCCGACGTGCCGGAACGGGGCGACCATCAGGTGACCCGGGTTGTACGGGAACGAGTTCATGATCACGAACGCGAGCTCTCCGCGGACCAGGATCTTCGTCCGCTCGTCGTCACCTTCGGCCGGCAGGTCGCAGAAGATGCAGCCGGCGTCGTCGCCCTGCTCCTTGGCGGCCTGGATGTACGCCATCCGCCACGGCGACCAGATCCGGTCCACGTCGGCCCGGCGTCCTCGCCTCAGCCGCCGAACCGCGACTGGGTCAGGCGCTTCGAGGCCGCCTCGTCGACGAGCGCGGCCGCGAAGTCGTCGAACGGCACGCCCTTGGTCTCGACGCCCTCACGGTCCCGAACGGTGAGCTCGCCCGTCTCGATCTCCTTGTCCCCGATCACGAGCACGTAGGGAGCCTTCGCGAGCTGCGCAGCGCGGACCTTCT
>DATEQE010000159.1:0-3232 GCA_035272825.1 Actinomycetota bacterium | reverse complement strand
CGTCCTTCGACCAGACCCGCACCCAGATCGCCACGTCGGGCTCGGTGTGCCGGACGGCGTTCATCACGAGGTTCTCCACGATCCGCTCGATCTTGGCCGCATCGACCGGCACGATGACGGTCTCGGTCTGGACGAGGATCGACCGCTGGTCGAGAACATCCAGGCTCTCGACCGTCCGGCCGACGATGGACGCGAGGTCCGAGGCCCGGACCTTCGGCGTCACGATCCCTCTCGAGAGGCGGTCGATATCGAGGAGATCCTCCAGCAGCCGGTCGAGCTTGCGGGCGTTCACCGCCAGCCGGCCGAGCAGCTCCTCCTGCTCCGGGGCGGGCAGACGATGCTTCTCCAGCGTGAGCGCGAGCCCGAGGATCGACGTCAGCGGGCTCCGGAGCTCGTGCGAGACGGCCGCGAGGAACGTGTTCTTCATCTCGTCGACCGCCCGCAGCCGTTCTGCGGCCTCGCGTTCGCGCCGCTCGCTCTCGCGGAGGGCGCGTTCGGCCAGCTTGCGTTCGGTCACGTCGTACATCACGCCCTGCAGGAACAGTGGCTCCCCGTGTTCGTCGGTCACGAACGTGGTCTCGTCGTGCACCCACACCTCACGCCCGTCCCGATGGCGGATCAGGTACTCGCCGGTCCACGAGGGCCGCCGCTCGCGGATCGCGTCGACGTAGGTTGCGCGCACCTCCTCCCGCTGTTGCTCGTCGACCATCAGGTCGAGCCAGAGCTCGGGCTCCGCGATGAACGCCTCGGGCGTGCAGCCCATGATCTGCTCGATCTGAGGGCTCACGTACCGGCTCTGCATGCTGCCGTCCGGCACGTCCACGTAGATCGCGGCAGGGACGTGCTCGACGATCGCGCGATAGCGCTCCTCGGCCTCACGGAGCTGGTCCTCCGCCTGGCGGCGTTCGGTCACGTCGAACATCGCACCCTGCGAGAAGGCGGCCCGTCCCTCGTCGTCGCGAACGACCGTCGCGTGGTCGCCCACCCACGTCCATCGACCGTCCTTCGTCCGGAACCGGTACTCGACCTCGAACGGCTCGCCCTGCTCGTTGTGGAGAGCGACGGCCTCGAGGATACGGTCGCGATCGTCCGGGTGCAGGTTGTCGATCCAGATGTCGGGGTCGGCGGTCCACTCCTGCTGCGTGTAGCCCCAGATCGACTCGATCTGAGGGCTGACGTACAGTGTTGTGGACACCTCGTCGACCAGGTCGACATACGTAGCCGCGGGCAGGTTCTCCACGAGCGTCCGGTATCGCTGCTCGGCTTCTCGGAGCTGGAGCTCGGCGTTCCGCCGCTCGGTGAGATCACGGATGAAGCCGGTGAACAGCGTCGCGCCGGGCATCGGAACCTGTGTGACGGTCAGCTCGATCGGGAGGCGTTCTCCGTCGGCCCGGAGCGCCTCCACCTCGAGGTGCTTGCCCAGGATCGTCGACTGGCCGGTCTCGAGGAACCGCGCGAAGCCTGCGAGGTGGCGCGTTCGCAACTCGGGCGGGACCAGGACGTCGGCGAGTGGCTCGCCCGCCACGTCCTCGCGTTCGTAACCGAACATCCGCTCCGCGGCGGGGTTGAAGTCGACGATCCTGCCGTGCTCGTCCATCGTGACGATCGCCTCGAGCGCGGACGCCAGGACGGCGCTGGTGCGGAGCTCCAGTCCCTCGCGGGCGGCCTGTTCCTCGCGGCGCTGATGCTCGGCGCGGGTGCGCCCGATCGCGGCGCCGAGGGTGTCGGCTGCCGCCTTGAGCGCCTCGACCTCGGCGGCCGGCCACACGCGTTCGGTCGCGTAGTCGTCGAACCCGACGAAGCCCCACCAGTCGTCGCCCACCGAGACCGGGACCACGATCCGCGACCGGACGCCCTCGCCCTCGAGGTGTCGCCGCTCTTGCTCGGGGAAGTCCCGGGTCAACCCATGGAGCTCCCGGCCCTCCGACAGCACGGAGCGCCACCGTTCGAAGCCCGCGTCGTACGCCAGGGTCGTCGCCGCGCCGTCGCCGAGCTCCACGATGCCCGGACCGGACCACTGCCGGTACAGACGCATGCCCGGGCGTCCGTCCTCGAGCGTGACATTCTCGAACACGTAAACGCGGCCGGCGCTCGACGCCGTCCCCAGTCGCTCCAGGACGTCGGGGAGGGCGGCGGCCCAGTCGTCGCTCTTGAGGAACCGTTCGGCCGCGAACCCGATCGCCTGCAGGACCGCGTCGCGACGGGTGAGCGCATCCTCGGCGTGCTTTCGGGCCGTGACGTCGAGCAGGACCCCCTGCCACATCATCGGTTGCCCCTCGGCATCACGCAGCAGCTCCGCCTCGTCGCGCACCCACACGACGCGTCCGTCGCGACCGAGGAAGCGGTATTCGGCCGAGAAGGGCTCGCCGGTCTCGTTGGTCCACTTCGAGAGCTCGAGGACGCGGTCCCGGTCCTCGGGATGCAGATGGTCGACCCAGAACTTCGGGTCCCGCAGCCGGGCGCCCGGCGGGAAGCCGAACAGTCGCTCGTACTGCGGGCTGATGTAGAGCGCGGTGCTCACCTCGTCGATCGCGTCCTGGTAGACCACGACGGGGAGCTGTTCGACCAGGGTCCGGTAGTTGGCCTCGGCCTTCTGGAGGAGCTGCTCTGCGACCTTGCGCTCGGTGATGTCGAACATCACGCCCTGGTACAGCGCATGGCCGTCGTCATCGCGTCGGACGGGGGCCGCGTCGTCGCGCACCCAGAGCTCACGGCCGTCGCGCTTGCGCATCCGATACTCCGAGCGGAAGGTTCTCTTGTCCCGTGTGCACGCCGCCCATTCGGCCTGGACACGCCGCAGGTCGTCCCGGTGCACGAGCTTGGACCACAGCAGAGGATCTCGGAACTCCTCCGCCGAATAGCCGAGCATCTCCTCGACCTGGGGGCTGATGAACGACGCGGCCGTATCGCCACCGCGGAGGGCGGCGTCCCACGTGTACGTCACCGCGGGCACGCGTTCCACGAGCGTGCGATAGCGCGCCTCCGTCTCGGCGAGATCCTGCTCGGCGCGCTTGCGCTCGGTGATGTCGTACATCACTCCTTGCGACAGCGAAGGACGGCCCTGGCGGTCGCGTTCGATCGTGACCGCCTCCTCGTGCACCCAGATGACGGTGCCGTCTTTGCGGATGCGGCGGTACTCGATCGTGAGCGGTTCGCCGGTGTGGTCGGCCAGGTCCGAATCCGCCAGGACGCGATCCCGATCCTCGTCGTGCACCCGGCGGATCCACAGGGC
>DATEQE010000158.1:0-2538 GCA_035272825.1 Actinomycetota bacterium | reverse complement strand
ATCACGATGACGTCCTTGTCGCGCAGGTACTCGTCCTGAGCGCGCGCGATCTCCTCGAACGCCTCACGGGTCATCGTCAGGCCGCTCGAGCGTTCCGCCACGACGTACGTGCTGCCGGAGCTCCGCGACGTCACGCGCGTCTGGACGTTCACGTTGCCGAACTCCGTCGCGCGGCACTGCGGCATCGCTTCGGTGAAGCTGCGGAGCTGCTCCGCGGAGGGGTTGTCGTGGACCGTGCGAGCCTCGACCTTCAACGGTGTGCTCCTTCGTCAGGGAAGCTCCCGAGCTCGGCCACGCTCGGAGCGGCCCTTATCCTACCCAAGGCGAGGCGCCCGACCGCCGGAGTGACGGCCGGAGCCGGCGGCGCCGGGCACGGGCCGACGACGGGCAGAAGAAGCGGGGAAGGGACCCATGGAACTGTCCGAAGACGAGCTGATCAAGGCCGTGGCGCGCCTGCTCTCCGGGAACGAGCCGGGCGTCGTGGTCGGGGTGGGCGACGACGCCGCGGTCGTCGAACCTGGCGCCGGCCAGCTCGTGCTCACGACGGACCTCCTCGCGGAGGGCGTGCACTTCGAGCGCGGATCGATCTCGGCGCGGGACCTCGGCGCCAAGGCGATCACCGCGAATGTCTCGGACATCGCGGCGATGGCGGCGAGCCCCCGTTACGCGCTTGGTGCGATCGCGGCTCCGGGCGACGTCGACGCGGCCTGGGTGGTGGAACTGATCGGCGGGATGCGTGACGCGTGCGCGGAGTACGCGCTCGCGCTCGTCGGCGGCGACACGAACCGGGCGGACCTCGTCGTCGTCTCGGTTGCCGTGGTGGGGGAGGTCGCGCCGGGCCGCGCGGTGCTGCGCTCCGGCGCCCGCGTCGGGGACCGGATCGTGGTGACCGGCTCTCTCGGCGCGGCGGCGGGCGGCCTCGCGCTCTCGCGGGCGGCGTCCGGTCGAGCGGCCGACGCCCTGTCGCAGCCGTGGGGCCGCGCGCTGATCGAGGCGCTCGAGCGACCCGTCGCGCGAGTCGGCGAGGCACAGGTGCTCGCGCGGATCGGCGCGACCGCGATGATGGATCTGTCCGACGGCCTGTCGACCGACCTGTCGCGACTGTGCGAGGCGAGCGGCGTCGGCGCGAACGTCGTCCTCAGCGCCATCCCCGTCGCCGAAACGCTGTCGAGGGGCGCGGAGATGCTCGAGGTCGACGCCTCGGCGCTCGCGCTCTCCGGAGGCGAGGACTACGAGCTGCTCGCGACGCTCGCGGCGGATGCCGTCGACGAAGCTCGCGAGGACCTGCGAGCGGGGTTCGGCGTTGACCTATCCGAGATCGGCGAGATCGTGGAGGGATCTGCCGTCGTGGCCGTGGACGCCGACGGCCGCACGGCGCCACTCGAACCCTCGGGATGGGATCACTTCTCCCAGGGGTAGCCTGGGTCTCGTGGACGATCACGTTCGACCGCCCCGACCCAGGGTGCTCTCGATCGCCGGCTCGGACTCGGGCGGCGGCGCCGGGATCCAGGCCGACCTGAAGACGTTCAGCGCGCTCGGCGTGTTCGGGATGACCGCGATCACCGCCGTCACGATCCAGAACACCCGAGGCGTGAGCGGGTACGAAACGCTCCCGCCTCAGGTCGTCGCCGACCAGATCCGCGCGGTCGTCACCGACATCGGGGTCGATGCAGCCAAGACCGGGATGCTGGCCTCCGCCCAGATCGTCGAGGCGGTCGCCGATGCCGTCGCCCAGACCGCGATCCCGAACCTCGTCGTGGATCCTGTCTCGGTCTCCAAGCACGGCCATCGCCTCCTGGACGAGGACGCGGTCGGCGCGCTCCGCGAACGCATCCTGCCCCTCGCGACGCTCGTCACGCCGAACCTGCCCGAGGCCGCCGTCCTAGCCGGGTTCGACGTGACCGACCGCGACCTGATGCAGGACGCCGCCGAAACGATCCAGGCGATGGGGCCGAACGCGGTCCTGGTCAAGGGCGGCCATCTCCCGGGCGCGACCGGCGCCGACGACCTGTTCTTCGACGGGGACCGGATGGCGTGGATCGCGGGGGAGCGGATCGAGACGCCGAACACGCATGGGACCGGGTGCACCCTGTCCTCGGCGATCGCCGCCCACCTCGCTCGGGGCGCCGAGCTCCTGGACGCGGTTCGGAAGGGGAAGGCGTTCGTCACCGAGGCGATCCGGGCCGCGCTCCCGTTGGGCGGTGGGATCGGGCCCGTCGACCAGCTGTGGGGGATCGAGACGTAGGGGGCCTTGGCCGGCTCGCCGGCTTATCCCCAGACGAAGCATCGGACCGATCAACCTGTCTCGGTTCCTCGACGACCAGGGTCGCCCGCTTCCTGGGTCATCGGGTAACGGGCTCGGAAGTTGAGCGCGCGCGGTGAGCCGGAGCGCGACACGCGGTTCGCAGCGAGATCGCGTGCCTGAGACGTCTAGACGGCGCGCTGGACCTTGCCGGCCTTCAGGCAGCTCGTGCAGACGTGCAGGCGCTTGGGCGTGCCATTCACGAGTGCGCGGACGCGCTGGACGTTGGGGTTCCA
>DATEQE010000157.1:0-5456 GCA_035272825.1 Actinomycetota bacterium | reverse complement strand
GATGCCCTGGTCGAGCGCGCTCTGCACGGCTGGCAGGATCGCCTCACCGTCCTGCGCCAGGATGATGACCGCGTTCGCGCCCTGCGAGATCAGGTTCTCGACGTCGGCCAGCTGCTGCTCGGCGGACGACCCGGCGTCGCTGGAGATGTACTCCGCGCCGCAGGCCTGCAGGGCCTGCTGGATCGCGGGCTCGTCCCACTTGGCCCACCGTTCCTCGTTGTAGTTGTTCCAGGAAACCCCGACGGTGACATTGCCGCCGGTGGCTCCGCCGCTCGCTCCAGTCGTGCCCGTCGTTCCGCCGCCGTTGTCGTCGCTCGAGCACGCGGCGAGCAGGATGACGGAGAGCGCCAGCAAGACCCACAAACGCCGTCTCAGCACCTGAACCCCCCCTTCTGACGGAACGTCCCTGTGACGTACCGACCTTCCCGTTCTACGAACCAAACGGCCTCTGCGGCTTCGCGGGTACGCGTGATGACCGTCCTGTCGAGGGGTCGAGCGCACTCGGTCGGCGGTGCCAGGGCCGCGCGCCTCAACATGGCACATTCGGGTAGAGAGCGCAATCCGTTCGTCGTGCGGCCTGTTGCGCTCGTTCGAGGCCCCCGATAGCCTGCCTGCCCGCGCGATGGCCCGCATCGAGCGCACGATCCGGGATCCGATCGCGCCTATCGATCGCGAGGCAGGACGGATGCAAGGCGTGGGCCCCACTACCGACACGGGCGCCGATCCGGGCGACGGGGGCAAGCGCGAGCCGCGCCCTGACGCCGGGCGACCCGATCGGGGTCGGCGGACGGCGATGTGGCAGGTGCTCGGCGCGGTCGGCGGGGCGGTGGTCGCGTTCGCCGTCGTCCGGGCGGTCGGTCTGGCGCTGACGAGCGCCGGCGAGACGGAGGCGAAGGTCCCGCGCTTCGTCGAGGAGTCCACGGCCGCGGGCATCGACCACGTCTACGGCGGCGAGTTCCCCTACTTCGTGGGCGGCGGCGTGGCGACCTTCGACTGCAACGACGACCGAAAGCCCGACCTGTACCTCGCGGGCGGGGCGAACGCGGCCGCCCTGTACCGGAATGAGAGCCAGATCGGCGGCGCCCTGCGGTTCGCGAAGGTCTCCGATCCGGAGACCGATCTCACCCGTGTCCTCGGGGCCTACCCGATCGACATCGACGGTGACGGCCTGACCGATCTCGCGGTCCTTCGCAACGGCGAGAACGTCCTCCTGCGAGGCCTGGGCGACTGCCGGTTCGAGCGTGCGAACGAGACCTGGGGCTACGACGGCGGCGACGCGTTGACCGCCGCGTTCAGCGCGACGTGGGAGGGTTCGGCCACGCTGCCGACCCTCGCGTTCGGCAACTACCTCGACGTCGCGAACGAGCAGCGAACGGACTGCGCCGATAACGAGCTCGTGCGGCCGAAGCGGGGTCGACCGACGTATGCGGAGCCGCTCCCGCTCAGACCCGGGTACTGCACGCTCTCCGTCCTGTTCAGCGACTGGGACGGCTCGGGCCAGACCGACCTCCGCATGGCGAACGACCGCCACTACTACCTCGATGGCGAGGAGCAGCTGTGGCGCATCGAGCCTGGCGAGCCGCCGCGCCCCTACACCAGCGATGACGGCTGGCGGCGCCTGGTGATCTGGGGGATGGGCATCGCCAGCTACGACGTCACCGGCGACGGCCTGCCCGAGGTGTACCTGACGAGCCAGGGAGACAGCAAGCTCCAGACGCTGGCGAACGCGACCGGACGACCGACCTACCGGGACATCGCGATCGACGAGGGCGTGACCGCGACGCGTCCGTACACGGGGGGCGATCCCCTGCCCTCGACGGCATGGCATCCCGAGTTCCAGGACGTCAACAACGACGGGTTCGTCGACCTGTTCGTCTCCAAGGGCAACGTCGAGGCCCAGCAGGACTTCGCCTCGAGGGACCCGAGCGACCTGCTCATCGGACAGGCCGACGGGACGTTCGTCGAGGAGGGCCTCGCCGCGGGCATCGCGAGCTTCGTCAGGGGACGCGGAGCGGCCGTCGTCGACCTCAACCTCGACGGCTTGCTCGACATCGTGCAGGTGAACCGCCGCGTGAACGTGAGCCTGCTCCGCAACGTGGGTTCGGGCACCGCCGACGAACCCCGGCCGATGGGCAACTGGATCGCAGTGCGCCCCGAACAGACCGGCCCGAACCGCGACGCGATCGGCTCGTGGATCCAGGTGCGGTTCGGCGAACAAGTGGTTGAGCGAGAGCTCACGATCGGCGGGGGCCACGCGAGCGGCGAGCTCGGGTGGGTCCACGTGGGGCTCGGCGACGCCGGCTCGGCCGAGGTCCGGATCCGGTGGCCAGACGGCGAGGCCGGCCCCTGGCAGGAGGTCGCCGCGAACGCGTTCGTCACGATCCCGCGCGACGGCGAACCGACCGCGTGGAGCCCGTCCGGGGCGGCGTCGACGCGATGACCGGCGCCCGGCTCACCGAGATCGACCTGCCCGAGTTCGGCATGCCCGAGGCCGTGCCCGAGATCCCGCCGGCCGTCTACGCCGACCGGCTCGAACGCCTCCGGGCCCGCGCGGCCGAGGACGGGTACGACGCGCTCGTGATCTACGCCGATCGCGAGCACAGCGCGAACCTCGCATACCTGACGGGGTTCGATCCACGGTTCGAGGAGGCGATGCTGGTCGTCGGTTCCACCGGCGAGCCGGCCGTCCTGGTGGGCAACGAGTGCATCGGCGTCGCCGGGGCGGCGCCGCTGTCGATGCGGCGACACCTCTTCCAGGACTTCAGCCTGCCGAGCCAGCCGCGCGACCGCTCGCGCACGCTCTCCGAGATCCTAGCCGAGGAGAGCATCGGCGCCGACACCAGGGTCGGCGTGATCGGCTGGAAGACGTTCGCCGACCGCGGCACGCTCGAGGTGCCCGCCTACATCGCGGATGTGCTCCGCCGCATGACTCCCTCCGGGTCGGTCGAGAACGCCGGGCACCTGCTGATCGACGCGGCCGACGGCCTGCGCGTGCTGAACGAGGTCGAGCAGCTGGCGGCGTTCGAGGCCGCGGCGTGCCAGACCTCGAGTGGCGTCCGCCGGCTCCTGCACGAGCTTCGGCCGGGGATGCGCGAAGACGACGCGGTCGCGCTCCTGGGGTGGAACGGCAGCCCGCTCTCCTGCCACCTGATGCTCTCGAGCGGCGATCGGGCGACCTTCGGCCTGCTCAGCCCCACCGACCGGAAGATCGAGCGCGGCGACCGGTTCACGGTGGCGTTCGGGATCTGGGGCGCCCTGAACTGCCGCGCGGGGTTCGTCGTGGAGGACGCGGCCGAGCTCCCGGCGACGATCCGCGACTACGTCGACAAGCTGGTCGGGCCCTACTTCGAGGCGATCGCGGAGTGGTACGGGGCCCTTCGGGTCGGCCAGACGGGCGGCGCGTTGCACGAGATCGTGCAGCGGCGGCTCGGCGACCCGTTCTTCGGCATCTTCCTGAACCCCGGACACCAGATCCACCTGGACGAGTGGGTCAACTCGCCGATCACGCCGGGATCGACGATCGAGCTCCGTCCGGGCATGGCGTTCCAGGTCGACGTGATCCCCGCGACGGGGACCGAGTACTTCACGACGAACATCGAGGACGGCCTCGCGCTCGCCGACGAGTCGCTGCGGTCCGAGTTCGCGACGCGGTACCCCGAGGCGTGGTCGCGGATCCGAGCCCGGCGGGCCTTCATGGCCGACGCCCTCGGGATCGAGCTGCATCCCGACGTGCTGCCGTTCTCGAATATCCCCGCGTGGCTCCCGCCCTTCCTCCTGCGACCGGAGCGGGTCATGGCCCTGGCGGGCTAGGAACGCGTGCGCGTGGCGGAGTAGCCTGACCCGCAGAACCCTCCAGGGAGGTCACGAGATGACGTACGAACCGAGACCGGAGCACCGCTTCTCGTTCGGGCTGTGGACCGTCGGCAACATCGGCATCGACCCGTTCGGCGAGCCCGTCCGAGAGGTGCTGTCCCCCGTCCAACTCGTCGAGTTGTTGGCCGAGGTCGGGGCATGGGGCGTGAACCTGCACGACAACGACCTGGTACCGATCGACGCGAGCGCGCACGAGCGCGACCAGATCGTCTCGGACTTCCGCAAGGCACTCGACGCCACCGGCCTGATCGTGCCGATGGCGACGACGAACCTGTTCAAGGATCCGATCTTCCGAGACGGCGCGTTCACGGCCAACGACCCGCGGGTCCGGGCGTACGCGCTGCAGAAGACGATGCGCGCGATCGACCTGGGTGTGGAGCTCGGCGCGACGACCTACGTCTTCTGGGGCGGGCGCGAGGGCGTGGAGACCGACTCGTCGAAGGATCCGGTGGTCGCGCTGCGACGCTACCAGGAGTCGATGGACTTCCTGTGCGCCTACGTCAAGGACCAGGGGTACGACCTGCGCTTCGCGCTCGAGTCCAAGCCGAACGAACCTCGCGGCGACATCTACCTGTCCACCACCGGCGCGATGCTCGCCTTCATCCAGACGCTCGAGCACTCGGAGATGGTGGGCGTGAACCCGGAGGTCGCGCACGAGCACATGGCGGGCCTGAACTTCACCCACCACGTCGCCCAGGCCTGGTCGATGGGCAAGCTGTTCCACATCGACCTCAACGACCAGATCCCCGGCCGGTACGACCAGGACCTGCGGTTCGGCTCGGCCAACCCGAAGGCGGCGTTCTTCCTCGTGAAACTGCTCGAGGACGTGGGCTACGAGGGCAGCCGTCACTTCGACGCTCATGCCTACCGGACGTCGGATTACGAGGACGTGAAGGCGTTCGCGCGCGGGTGCATGCGTACCTACCTGATCCTGCGGGAGAAGGCCGAGCGGTGGAACGCCGACCCGGAGATCCAGGGCCTGGTCGCGCAGATCAACGCCGACGACGGCACGGTGACACCGCACCTCGGGTCTTACACGCGGGAACGCGCCGAGGGACTCAAGGGCCTCGACATCGACCGCCGAGCGGTCGCCGCGCGCGGTCAGCCCTACGAGCGGCTCGACCAGCTGACGGTCGACCTCCTGCTCGGCGCTCGGTGATCCGGGGGGGCGCCTCGTACACGGGACGACGAGGGTGACCCCGCGTGGTGGGTCGTCGTGAGCCTCGTGCTGGGGCTGGACGTGTCCACCACCGCGACCAAGGCGGTCCTCCAGGACGCCGAAGGCATCGTGCGAGCGGTGGGAACGTCCGCATATGCCTACGAGACGCCGCGCCCCTTGTGGAGCGAGCAGGACCCCGGCCTGTGGTGGGACGCGGCCCGGATCGCGGTGCGGGCCGCGCTCGAGGCGTCGGGCATCGATGGCTCGGCCGTGCAGGCCGTCGGTCTGACGGGCCAGATGCACGGACTGGTCGCGCTCGACGCGAAAGGTCGCGTCTTGCGACCCGCGATCCTGTGGAACGATCAGCGCAACGGCGCCGAGTGCCGGGAGATCGAGGCAACGCTCGGGCTCGAGCGGCTGATCG
>DATEQE010000156.1:0-2562 GCA_035272825.1 Actinomycetota bacterium | reverse complement strand
AACGACCGGCTCCAGGAGTGGGAGAGCTTCTACAACTTCAACCGGCCCCATGGGAGCCTCGGGGGCCAGACGCCGTATGAGAGGCTCCGGGACAAGACGAGGGCCCGGTCGTGAACGGACACCGTCAGCTGCACACGCGTGCCCGGGGTGGGATTCGAACCCACACGTCCCTTTCGGGACCAGCGCTTTTAAGGCGCATCCGTCTGCCAGTTCCGGCACCCGGGCGACAGGCAGCCTACCCCCTACCTGCTCTCGCGGATCGTGACCTTCTCGATGTACACGGACTGCTTCGGCTGCTGGCCCGAGATGCCGGCGGAGGGGTCTTGGATCGGCAGCTGCTGGATCCGCGTGGCGACGTCCAGGCCCTCGACCACCGTCCCGAAGATCGTGTACGCGGGGCTGGCGTCGAGGTTGTGCCCGGCGTCGCCCGTGATGAGGAAGAACTGGCTGCCGCCGGTATCGGGCCCGGCGTTGGCCATCGCGAGGACACCGGGGCCGTAGGACTCGTCCCCGGTGAGCTCGTCGGGGATCGTGTAGCCGGGCCCTCCGGACCCGGTGCCCGTCGGGTCGCCGCCTTGGATCACGTCGATCGACGTGTCGAGGCGGTGGAACCGCTGTCCGTCGAAATACCCCCTCTGCGCGAGGAACACGAACGAGTTCACCGTCTGTGGCGCCCGGTCGGCGAGGAGCTCGATCACGATCGTGCCGCACGAAGTCTGGACCTCCGCCGTGTACGTCGTCCCCTCCTGCACGACCTGCTCGGGGGCCGAGAACTGCGGCTTGGGCTTCGAGGCGTCCTTTGGCTCCGTGCCGCCGCAAGCGACCTCCGCCGGGCCGGGCTGGGGCTTGACGGTGTTCGGGCTCGACGTCGCGCCCGTGGGACCGGTGGACGGTTCGCCCGTCATCCCGGTCGCGCCCGAGGCACCTGCCTGCGTGTCGTCGCCGCCGGTGAACGCGACATAGGCGATCCCCCCGCCCACGAGCGCGATCGCGAGCGCGACCACGATCGTCGTCGTCTGACGCTTACGCTGCTGGCTCCTGCGCTCGGCCTGGCGTCGCTGATGCTGCCTCGCGAGCTGTCGGTTGCGGGTCCTCTTCGGCACGGCGGCACAGGTTACCGAACACTCCGCGATCGCACCGACGACCTACGTCCGGCTCCTCCGCTCACAGATCCGGTCGGGGAGCCTCCGGAACGTCGGCGGGTGCGAGCCCGGCGGCATCGCCGGTCGCAAGCCCCGGGGTATCGTCCACTACGAGCTCGACGGCCTCGTCGACGAGCACCACCCGTTCGGACGTGGCTCCGCTCTGGATCACGGCCTCGACCTCGCCCAGCGCGGTGATCGTCCGCTCGCGGATGTCCCGGAACGTGTCGAGCATCCGCTCCCGCACCGTCGCAAGATGGCTCTCGGCTTGGTCGGCCTCCTCCCGCGCCTCGAGGATCAGTCGTCCGGCTCGGATCTGGGATTCCCGCTCCAGCATCCGCGCATCCGCCAGGATCCGTTCGGCTTCGGCGTCCGCATCCCCGAGGACGCGCTTGGCCTCCTCCCTCGCGTGCGCGAGGATGCGGTCCGCCTCCATCCGCACGTCGGACTGGAGGCGCTCGGCCTCGACCTCGGCGTCCCGGAGCAGCGCGCTCACCTCATGGTCGAACGACTGAACAAGCTCGGTCACTCGGTCCGAGGCGCCGCCGTTCGGATCTCGGGCGGCCGAGGCCTCGAGCGCGGCTCGCGCGTCGTCGCGTTCCCGCTTCATCTCGAGGAGCTCGGACGTCATCTCGCTGAGCCGCGCCTCGAGGCTCAGCACGAGCGTTGCCACGCGCTGCATGTACTCGGCGACCTGATCGGGAGCGAATCCGCGCCGGACCGTGTCGAACGACATCGCGGGCAGACCGGCGCCCTCCGATCGAGCTGCGCCGTCGTCTTCACCCTGCGGCGAGAGATCAGGCTCGCCGATGGCCATCCGACCTCACCTCCTGCCGCGGCACCGGGCGGCACGCGGCACCGGGCGGCACGCGGCGCCGGGCCGCTTCCTCGGGCTCACCGTAGGCCGACCGGGGGTCGCCCTGCTAGGGGCCGAAAGTCGATATTTCCTAATGGGCCGAAAGTCGGTTCTTCGCCATGCCTCAGGCACGCGCCCGGCGGCGACCACCCGGTTCAGCTACCGAACGCGGGCATCAGGCAAGCCAGAGCATCTCGAGCACGAGCCCGTCGAGGATGTCGGTCTCGGACACGATTGCCTCGTCGAACCCGAACCGCCGCATCACCTCGACGAGGATCACCGAGCCCGCCACGATCACGTCGGCGCGCCCCGGCGCCATCACGGGGAGCGCGGCTCGTTCGGCGGTCGTGATCGCTGCCAACCGAGCGGCGACCCGCGCGGCATCCTCTCGCGAGATGCGAGTCCGATGGATCCGCTCGGGGTCGTAGAAGTTCAGCCCCAGCGCGATGGCTTGCACGGTCGTCGACGTCCCCGCCACCGCGACGAACGTGTGCGCGTCGCGGGCGGGGATCGCACGCTCGACGTCGTCCAGCAGCTCGCCGACGGCCGCCCGCATCCGGTCCA
>DATEQE010000155.1:0-2691 GCA_035272825.1 Actinomycetota bacterium | reverse complement strand
ACGTTGCCGCTGGGTCTCCGGTCGATCCGCAAGATCGAACGGATCGTCCGCGAGGAGATGAACGCGTCGGGCGCGCAGGAGTTCCGGATGCCGATCCTGCTGCCCGCCGAACCGTGGAAGGCGACCGGCCGGTGGGACCTGTACGGCGACACGCTCTTCCGGCTCCGGGACCGCCACGAGCGCGAGCTGCTGCTCGGCCCCACGCAGGAGGAGGTCGTGGCCGAGCTCGTAGCCCGGGACCTCCCCTCGTACCGAGACCTGCCCGTGAACCTGTACCAGATCGAGTGGAAGTACCGGGACGAGTTCCGCCCGCGATTCGGGCTCCTGCGTGCTCGCGAGTTCCTGATGAAGGACGCCTACACGTTCGACCGTGACGAGGAGGGCATGGCAGGGTCCTACGACGTGATGCTGCGGGCGTACCAGAGGGTCTTCGACCGATGCGGGTTGTCGTACATCGTGGTCGAAGCCGAGCCAGGCCAGATCGGCGGGGGCGTGAACCACGAGTTCATGGCGCGCGCGGACGTCGGCGAGGACCTGTTCGTCGAGTGCGTGAACGGCGACTATCTGGCCGACTGGAAGGCCGCGACCCCGCGCCCGCCCGAACCCGTGTCGTCGGACGGCGCCGCTCCGCTGGAGAGAGTTCACACGCCCGACGCGGCCACGATCGACGCGGTGGCGAAGCTCCTCGACCTGCCGGCCGAACGCACGCTGAAGACGATGCTGTTCGACTCCGGCGGCCGGACCGTCGCGGTCCTGCTGCCGGGCGACCGGGAGGTCGAGGAGGCGAAGGTCGAGAGGCTGCTGTTCCCGGCGCCGGTCCGTCGGTTCGAGGACGCCGACTTCGCGGCGCGGGGGTTCGCGAAGGGCTACGTCGGGCCGCAGGGCCTGGGACAGGACGTGACGATCATCGCGGACCATTCGGTGCGCGGTGGCAGCGACTGGGTGACCGGCGCCAACGAGCCCGAGCACCACGTCACCGGTGCGAACGTCCCTCGCGACTTCCGCGTCGACCGGTTCGAGGACGTGGTCGCCCTGCGCGAGGGCGACCGCTGCCCGGTCGACGGGGGCGAGCTCCGGATCGGCCGCTCGATCGTCGTTGGGCACATCTACCAGCTCGGCACGCGGTACTCGGCGCCCCTGAACGCGACGTTCGTCGACGAAGACGGGTCGGAGCGGCTGTACCTGATGGGGAGCTACGGCATCGGCATCTCGCGGATCCTTGCGGCCGCGGTCGAGCAGTTCCACGACGAGATGGGACTGCGACTGCCGAAGGCGCTCGCGCCCTTCGAAGTGGTGGTCGTGCTCGCCAACCGGGACCAGGAACGCGTGGTCGCCGAGGCCGAGCGCGTGTACCGCGAGCTGCTCGACGCCGGCGTGGACGCTGCGCTCGACGACCGCGACCAGACCGCGGGGGTGAAGTTCGCCGACGCCGACCTGATCGGGTGCCCGGTCCAGGTCGTGATCGGGAGGCGGGGCGTCGACGCCGGCACGGCCGACCTCAAGCTGCGGGCGGCCGGTGAGCGATCGCAGGCCCCCCTCGCCGAGGCCGCCGGCGCGGCGGTGGACCTGCTCGCGACCGCGCCCTAGGGAGGACCGATGGTCAGGACGAGAGGGCGTCGGTGAGGGCGCCGAGCGGTCTTCGGGAGTTCGTCAAGTTGCGGCCGGAGGTGGAGGCCGTGGTGCAGCACGTCGGCCTGCGGACCTGGGACCTCGTGCTCATCGACGTGACGGGCCTGTGGGTGCGGGACGAGTTCGAGACCGAGGAGCAGGTGGAGGCGGTGTGCCTCGAGCTCGGGATCCGGCTGCATCGAGCCTGGGACGACCCGCGCCTCGTCCGTCGGATGGCCGCGCGGGACCACTGGAACACCCCGGACGGGCAGCGCCGGGCCCTCTGAGGCACGCCTCCCCGCCTCGGAGCGAGCGGCGTCGGGTATACTGAGCAGCAGAAACGCAAGCGGTGTCACCAGGAAGTGGGCTCGCGCCCACTTTTTCTTTCGAAGGGGTCGTTCGGGGTGCGCGAGAGAGGGGTCGGCGATCTGGTCCGGCCGGTCGTCGAGGCTGCCGGACTGGAGTTGTGGGAGGTCTCCTTCGGTCGGGAGGGCGGTCGCCGGATCCTCCGGGTGACAGTGGACCGGGCGGGCGGGGGCAGGAAGGACGGGGGCGTCGACCTGGATACGATCGCTGCGACATCGCAGCGCCTGTCACGACGGCTCGACCTCGAGGGGTTCGAGCAGGATCGTCCGTACTAGCTCGAGGTGAGCTCGCCCGGGCTTGAGCGGGCGCTCAGCGAACCCCGACACTTCGAACGGAGCGTCGGGCAACGGGTGAGGGTGAAGACGGTGGAGCCGGTGGACGGTCGAAGGGTCCACGAGGGCGCGCTGGTCTCGGCCGACGCGGAGGCGATCGTGGTCGCATCCGAGGGCGGAGAGCTGCGCGTCCCCTACGACGGCATCGCCTCGGCGAGGACCGTCTTCGAGTGGAAGAAGGCAGGGAGCAGGACATGAACCAAGACATGATCGCGGCGCTGCGCGAGCTCGAGCGCGAGAAGGGGATCGCGTTCGAGACGATCCTGGAGGGTCTCGAGGAGGCGATGGCGTCCGCCTACAAGTCGTGGTGGAAGCAGCAGCACCCGGAGCTCGACGAGGAGACCTTCGGCGTGCGTGCGAAGATCGACCCCGAGAGCGGCGACCT
>DATEQE010000154.1:0-2766 GCA_035272825.1 Actinomycetota bacterium | reverse complement strand
ATCCGCCCAGACCCAAGAGCTTGACGCAACCGGCCCTGTGGGCGGAACGGCCCACGGTGCCGGGAGCCTCGTCGATAGGATTGGGCTTCCCGAGGCGAGGAGTCCATCCATGCGCGTCACCGTCGTCGGAAGCGGGTTCGTCGGACAGACCACCGCGATGCGGCTGGTCGAACGCGGGGTCGCGGAGGTCGTGCTGATCGACATCGTGGAAGGCCTCCCTCAGGGGCTCGCGCTCGACCTGCGTCAGTCCAGTCCGGTCGTCGGGTTCGAGCCCAACGTGATCGGCACCAACGACTACGCGGACACGGCGGGCTCCGACGTCGTCGTGATCACCGCCGGGTTCCCCCGTCAGCCGGGGATGAGCCGGATCGACCTGCTCGGTAGGAACGCCGGGATCGTGCGCGACGTGGTCGAACGCTTCGTCCCCGGCTCCCCGAACGCGATCATCATCGTCGTCACGAACCCGCTGGACGAGATGACGTTCCTCGCGGCCGATGTGTCGGGCTTCCCGAAGGAACGGGTCATGGGGATGGCGGGGGTGCTCGACTCGGCGCGCCTGCGCGCCTTCATCGCGGAGGAGCTCGGCGTGTCGCCGCTCGTCGTCGACGCGATGACGCTCGGTTCCCACGGCGAGTCGATGGTGCCGCTGCCCCGCCACGCGACCGTCGACGGCAAGCCGCTCACCGAGCTCGTCGACGACGCGACGCTCCAGCGCCTGTACGCGCGGACGCGCGACGCCGGCGCCGAGATCGTGGGGCTGCTGAAGAAGGGGAGCGCGTACTACGCCCCGTCGGCCTCGGCCGCGCGGATGGTCGAGGCGATCGCCGGCAGGAACGACGAGCCGCTGCCCGTCTGCGCGTGGTGCACGGGCCAGTACGGCATCGACGGGGTCTACGTCGGCGTGCCCGTGAGGCTCTCGGGCACCGGCGTGTCCGAGATCGTCGAGCTCGACCTGAACGACGACGAGCTGGCGGCGCTCCGGGCGGCGGCCGAAGGCATCCGCGCCAAGTGCGCCGATCTCGCGACGCTCTAGGCTTCGTCGCTCGCGTCGCCGTCGAGCGCGGCGGCCTCGTTCGCCCCCTCGCGACGAACCCACGCGACGCCGAGGGCCCCCCCCACGACGAGCAGGACGCCGCCGGCTGCGGTGAGCCACAGACCCGGCGAGATCTCGACGCGCAGGTCCTGGGCGAGCAGGTCGGCGAGCCGCTCGCGCACCACCTCCTCCGGCAGGCCCAACTGCACCGAAAGCGTCCGCGCCAGCCGGTCCACGCCCTCGACGCCGCCGAAGCGGTCCTTCGCGCGGACCGCCTCGGCGACCGGCAGGGCGACGCAGAGCGCACCCAGCACGATCAGCGCGATCGCGAGCCCGCGCCGCGTCCCGCGGGAACCCGAGATCCGCATCGCGAGCATCACGAGGAGCGCGACCACGGCCGCGAAGAGCACGACCTTGCCCTCCCACACGTCGATCCCGTGCACCGAGACGTCCGCCGCGTGTTCGACGTCGGCCGTGAACCCGATCGCCGCCCACTCGCGGGTGGCGCCCACACCGGCGGCGATCGCACCGAGCGCGACGCACGCCGTGCCGGCGAGCCGGAGGCCGGTAGGGCGAGCCATCGCCGTGATCTCCGAGGCCATCGCGGCATCCTCTCACCCCACCGGACGCCCGGAAGCACCGCGGTTAGCATGACGTGGTGATGGCGGAACCACGCGAGATCGATGCGGCAGAGATCACTCGCGTCGTCCGGGAACTGTGTATCGAGATCAACTACAGGGTCCCCGAAGAGATGGTGCGGCTGGTCAAGCGAGCCCGCGAGCTCGAGGAGTCGCCGCTCGGACGGCAGGTGCTCGACCTGCTGATCCGCAACCAGGAGCTCGCCGCCGAGGGTGAGTACCCCTACTGCCAGGACACGGGGTACACCGTGATCTTCCTCGACCTCGGCCAGGACGTGCACGTCACCGGCACCGACCTGTACGACGCGGTCAACGAGGGCGTTCGGCAGGGGTACGGCGACGGGTACCTGCGCGGTTCGATCGTTCGGGACCCGCTCTTCGACCGAAGGAACACCGGCGACAACACGCCCGCGTTCATCCACACGCGCATCGTCCCCGGCGACCAGGTCCGGATCCAGGTCGACGCGAAGGGGGCCGGCTCGGAGAACATGGGCAAGCACGCGATGCTCAAGCCCGCCGACGGGCTCGAGGGCGCCAAGGAGTTCGTCCTGCAGTCCGTGGCCGAGTCCGGCCCGAACGCCTGTCCGCCCGGGATCATCGGGGTCGGCATCGGTGGGAACTTCGAGATGTCGGCCGTGATCGCCAAGCGGGCGCTGATGCGCAAGGTCGGGCAGCCCAACCCCGATCCCAAGATCGCCGAGCTCGAGGCCGAGCTGTACGACAAGTGCAACGCGCTCGGGCTCGGTCCCGAGGCGCTCGGCGGCACGCAGACCGTACTCGCCGTGCACGTCGAGACGATGCCAACCCACATCGCGTCCCTGCCCGTCGCCGTCAACATCGAGTGCCACGCGCATCGAACGGGTTCGATGGTGATCTAGCGATGTCGGTCGAGGTCCTGGATGACGGTCGCAAGCGCATCTCGGCGCCGCTGTCCGACGACGACGTCCGCGCGCTCGACATCGGCGACGTCGTCCTGGTGAACGGGACGGTCTACGCGGCGCGCGACGCCGCGCACAAGCGGATGGTCGAGATGCTGGACCGAGGCGAGGAGCTTCCGTTCGACATCGCGGGGCAGATCGTCTACTACGTCGGCCC
>DATEQE010000153.1:0-10879 GCA_035272825.1 Actinomycetota bacterium | reverse complement strand
AGAAGGAGCGTCGCAAGTACGGCCTCAAGAAGGCCCGCAAGGCCCCGCAGTACTCCAAGCGCTGATCCCGGTCGCCCGTCGGATCGACAGAACGATCAGGTGGTCTCGTCGCTCGTGTCTTCGAGCAGCAGCCTCGCCTGCGCCTCGAACTCCGTAGGGACGAACACGTAGGCCACACCCATCCCGTAGGGGTCGGACCCGCCGCCCTTGAGCAGCACCGGGATCCCCTCGCCCTCGAGGCGGGCCTTCACGATCTCGCCCTCCATGATCGAGGAGGCGGAGAGCACCTTCACGAGGTCCGGCATGCGCGCATTGTCGCAGGCGGACGTCTCTCGCAGAACCAAGACATTGACGTTCATCGATATCTCGCTTAGCCTGCTATCGATGAACGTCGATCTCTATCGGGAGGCCAGCGATGCGTGAGCTGAAGCTGCTCGACGGCGCGCCGGCGGCGTGTTGCTCCTCGCTGGGGGCGACCGCGATGTCCGAGAAGGACGCCGAGGCGACCGCCGCCGTCTTCAAGGCGCTGTCGGACCCCGCGCGCGTCCGGATCGTCAACCTGTTGGCGAACGCCGACGAGCCGGTCTGCGTGTGCGACATCACCCCCGAGCTCGGCCTGTCGCAGCCGACCGTGAGCTTCCACCTGAAGAAGCTCGTGCAGGCCGGCCTGCTCGAACGCGAGCAACGAGGCGTGTGGGCGTTCTACGCCGTGAACCGCGAGGTGCTGCCGCGCCTCGGGAGGATCTTCGAGCTGGAGGGAGCGACGGCATGAGCGAGGTCAGGGAGCAGGTCCGCGAGCACTACCGCGAGGTCGCGATCGACGTTCGGGACGGCGGCGACGGGTGTTGCGATTCGGGATGCTGCGGCTCGAAGGACCAGGTCGGGGGCGCCGAGCTGTACGACGCGATGGAGCGGGCCGAGCTCCCCGACGCCGCGGTCCTGGCGAGCCTCGGGTGCGGGAATCCCACTGCCGTCGCCGAGCTGCGCGAGGGCGAGACCGTGCTCGACCTGGGTTCGGGCGGCGGGATCGACGTGCTGCTCTCGGCGCGAAGGGTCGGGTCGACCGGCCACGCGTACGGGCTCGACATGACCGACGAGATGCTCGATCTCGCCCGGCGCAACGCAACCGACGCGGGCGCCGAGAACGTCGAGTTCCTCAAGGGCTACATCGAGGACGTCCCGCTGCCGGACGCGAGCGTCGACGTGATCATCTCGAACTGCGTGATCAACCTGTCCGCAGACAAGCTCGCGGTGTTCCAGGAGATGCGTCGCGTGCTCAAGCCGGGCGGCCGGATCGGGATCAGCGACATCGTGGCGTCCGATGACCTCTCGCCCGCGGCGCGGGCCGAGCGAGGGAGCCTCGTCGGATGCATCGCCGGCGCGCTGTCGTTCGACGAGTGCCGCTCGGGTTTGGAGGGTGCGGGGTTCGGCGAGATCGAGATCGAGCCCACTCACGACGTCGCGGACGGCATGCACGCGGCGATCGTCCGGGCGCGCCGACTCTGACCGGATGACGGCGATGCCCCAACCGAACGACGTTCCCGAGGTCCTGTTCGTCTGCGTGCACAACGCCGGGCGGAGCCAGATGGCGGCCGCGCTGCTCGAGCACCACGCCGGCGGCCGGGTCCGCGCGCGGTCGGCCGGGACGACGCCGTCGGACGCGATCCACCCGAACGTGGTCGAGGCGATGGCCGAGCGCGCGCTCGACGTCTCCACGGCTCGGCCGAAGGGCCTCCGCGAGAACGACGTCCGTGAGGTCGACGTCGTGATCACGATGGGGTGCGGTGACGCCTGCCCGGTGGTCCCCGGGACCCGATACCTGGACTGGGACCTGCCGGACCCCGCGGGCAAGCCGATCGCCGAGGTCCGACCGATCCGCGACGAGATCGAACGTCGCGTCCTGGACCTGCTCCGCGAGCTGGCGCCCGAGGACTAGATCAGGAGCGTTTCGGGTAGCCTTCGCGCGCGATGGGGCGGCTCTTCGGCACGGACGGCGTTCGAGGCGTGTTCGGACGCGACCTCACCACGGAGCTCGCGCGTTCGATCGGACGCTCGGCCGTCACGGTGCTCGCCCGGGACCGTCACGTGCCGCCGACGTTCGTGATCGGCCGCGACACCCGCGCCTCGGGCCCGGTCCTCGAGGACGCGCTCGTGGACGGCATCGTCGCCGGTGGGGGCAACGCGATCCGCGCTGGCGTCGTTCCCACGCCGGGAGTGGCGTACCTCACGACCGAGCTCGAGGTCGAGTCCGGCGTGGTGATCTCCGCCTCGCACAACCCACCCGAAGACAACGGGATCAAGTTCTTCGGGTTCCGCGGGTTCAAGCTGTCGGATCGCCTCGAGGACGAGATCGAGGCGGAGATCGCGGAGGGGGGTGGCGAGGGCGTCCCGGCCGGGCGCGAGCTCCCGATGCCGTCCGGCGGCTTGAGCTACCTCGATCACGTGGTGGCTGCCGCCCAGGCCCGCCTCGACGGGAGGCGCGTGGTCGTCGACTGCGCGAACGGCGCGGCCTCCGCGTTCGCGCCCGCCGCGCTCGAACGCCTGGGCGCCGAGGTGATCGCGATCCACGCCGAGCCGGACGGCTCCAACATCAACGTCGGCTGCGGCGCGCTCTACCCCGAGGTGGTCGCGGAAGCGGTCGTGGCGCACGGCGCCCACGCCGGGGTCGCGCACGACGGTGACGCCGACCGCGCGTTGTTCGCCGACGCCGCTGGGAACGTGATCGACGGCGACCAGGTCCTCGCGGCCTGCGCGATCTCGATGCAGGAGGACGGCACGCTCACCGGCGGCACGGTCGTCGCGACCGTGATGTCGAACATCGGGTTCCACCGGGCGATGCAGGACCACGGCATCGACGTGATCTCGGCGCCGGTCGGCGATCGGTACGTCCTCGAACAGATGCTGGAGCACGAGGTGGCGCTCGGCGGCGAGCAGTCGGGCCACGTGATCTTCCGGGACCAGGCCACGACGGGGGACGGGCTGATCACGGCGGCGCGCTTCCTGTCGCTCGCGGCCCGCCGGGGCATCCCGGTCGGCGAGCTCGCGGCTGCGATGCGCCGCTTCCCCCAGGTGCTCGTGAACGTCGAGGTCGCGCACAAGGAGCGGCTCGACGAGGCCCGGGAGGTCTGGGACGCCGTCCGCGCGAACGAGGAGGCCCTGGACGGCTCCGGGCGGGTGCTCGTCCGCGCATCGGGCACCGAGCCCCTCGTCCGCGTGATGGTCGAGGCCGAGAGCGAGGAGCTCGCCCGCAGGCACGCGGATGCGGTCGCCGAGCACATCGCGTCCGCCCTCGCGTGAGGGACTTCTCCCCTTTCGACGAGTAAGGCACCCCTGCTACCCTCGAACTTCATGTGCGGCATCGTGGGCTACGTGGGCCCCGACCAGGCGCTCCCCGTCGTCCTCGAGGGTCTGCGACGCCTCGAATACCGCGGGTACGACTCGGCCGGCGTTGCCATGATCGATGGCGGCCTCTCGGTCGTGAAGCGAGCCGGAAAGCTGTCCGAGCTCGACGCCGCGCTCGAGGTCGTCGGCCCGGTCCCGGGGTCGATCGGCATCGGGCACACGCGGTGGGCGACCCACGGCGCGCCGACCGACCGGAACGCGCACCCCCACCTCGACTGCCGGCGCCGCATCGCGGTGATCCACAACGGGATCATCGAGAACTTCACCGACCTGCGCTCCGGACTCGAGAAGCGCGGGCACGTCCTGGACTCGGACACCGATACCGAGGTCGTCGCCCACCTGATCGAGGAGAAGGAGGGGCCGCTGACCGATCGCGTTCGCGCCACGGTCCGCGAGCTCGACGGTGCGTACGCGCTCGTCGTCCTCGCGCTCGACGATCCCGACGTCATCGTCGGGGTCCGCGTCTCCTCGCCGCTGATCGTCGGGCTCGGCGACGGCGAGAACATCCTCGCGTCGGACATCCCCGCCGTGCTGCAGAAGACGCGGACCGTCCTGCCGATCGACGAGAACCAGGTGGCCGAGGTGCGGGCCGACATCGTTCGCGTCACGGACCTAGACGGCAACGAGGTCGAGGTGGAGCCCTTCGAGGTGAAGTGGGACGTGGCGAGAGCCCAGAAGGGCGGGTTCCCCGACTTCATGCTGAAGGAGATCCACGAGCAACCCTCGGCGATCCGGGACACGCTGGTCGGCCGGGTCAGCGAGCATGGTCTGCTCGCGCTGGACGAGCTGCACACCGACACCGACGTCCTGCGCGAGGTCGACAAGGTGTTCGTCGTCGCGTGCGGGACGGCGTTCCATTCCGGCCTGGTCGCGAAGTACGCGATCGAGCACTGGACGCGGGTGCCGGTCGAGACGGACATCGCCTCGGAGTTCCGGTACCGGGACCCGGTGCTCGGCCCGGACACGCTCACGCTCGCCGTGAGCCAGTCGGGGGAGACGATCGACACGCTCGAAGCGGCCCGGCACGCGTCGCGGCAGGGCTCGAAGGTGATCGCGGTGACGAACACGATCGGCTCGTCGCTCGCCCGCGAGGCCGACGCGGTGATGTATACGCACGCGGGCCCGGAGATCTGTGTGGCGGCGACGAAGACGTTCGCGACGCAGATGGCGGCGCTGCACCTGGTCGCCCTGTACCTGGCACAGATCCGCGGCGCGATGTTCCCGGTCGAGATCGGCGACATCGTGAGCCGGATGCGCGAGCTCCCGGGGCAGGTCCGGCGGACGCTGTCGCTGTCGGACCAGATCCTCGGGATCGCCGAGGAGATCCGCGGGGCCCGCGACGTGCTGTTCATCGGCCGTCACACCGGCTACCCGGCCGCGCTCGAGGGCGCCCTGAAGCTGAAAGAGCTCTCGTACGTTCACGCCGAGGGCTATCCCGCCGGCGAGCTCAAGCACGGACCGATCGCGCTCGTCGAGGACGGGGTGCCGGTGGTCGCGGTCGCGACCGAGTGCCACGTCTACCCCAAGGTCCTATCGAACATCCAGGAGGTCCGAGCGCGCGGAGCGCGGGTGATCGCGGTCGCGAGCGAAGGGGACGAGGAGATCTCCAAGCACGCCGACCACGTCCTGTTCGTCCCGCGGGTGCCAGAGCTGTTCGCGCCCGTCGTCGTGACGCCGCCGCTCCAGCTCCTCGCCTACCACGTCGCCAAGCTGCGCGGGTGCGACGTCGACCAGCCTCGGAACCTCGCCAAGAGCGTCACAGTCGAGTAGCCGAGCAGCGGGCCGCCCTGCGGCTACCCTAGCGGCGTGGAGATCCTCGGCCTCGGGGTCGACATCTGCGAGATCGAGCGGATGGAGCGCGCCCTGGGGCGGCACCCGACGATGCGCGAACGCGTGTTCACCCCCGAAGAGCGGGCGTACTGCGACGCGAAGGCCCGCCCCGCCGAGTCCTACGCGGGACGGTTCGCGGCCCGCGAAGCCGTGATCAAGGCGCTGGGCGGGTACCGGGGCCGTCGTTGGCAGGACATCTCGGTCACGAGAGCGCCCTCGGGCGCCCCATCGGTCCGTCTCGAGGGCAACGCCAAGGCCAGAGCGGACCTGCTCGGGATCTCGGCTGTGCTGATCACGTTCACCCACGAGAAGACGAGCGCGGTGGCGTTCGCGGTGGCGGTCTCGGGATGAGGTGCGGGTCGACGCCGGTGACGGTCTCGGGATGAGGTTCGTCCTGACCCCCGCGGAGGCGACCGAGCTCGATCGCGCGACCCAACAGCGAGGGACCCCCGCGGACGCGCTGATGGAGGCCGCCGGCCGCGAGGTCGCCGACGCCGCCGTCCGGCTGGTCGGCGGCGCGTACGGGCGCCGCGCGGTCGTCGTGTGCGGCAAGGGCAACAACGGTGGCGACGGCCTGGTCGCGGCCAGGTACCTGGATCGAGCGGGCGTCCGGACCACCTCGCTGCTCCTGGACGCCGCTCTCTCGGGCCCTGCGAGGACCAACCTCGCCCGGCTGGAGACCACGACCGTTCGGCGTCGCGGGTTCGTGCCCGATGCGCTCGAACGCGAGCTCGAGCGCGCCGACGTGGCGATCGACGCGATCTTCGGGACGGGCTTCCGCGGGGCCCCCGCGGGCTCGTACGCCCAGGCGATCGAGGCGCTCGCCGCGTCCTCGGTCCCGCTCGTGGCCGTCGACATCCCCTCGGGGGTGAACGGGGAGACCGGTGTCGTGGAAGGTTCGGCCGTCCGAGCCGATCTCACGGTCACGTTCGGAGCTCCGAAGCCCG
This sequence comes from Actinomycetota bacterium, assembly GCA_035272825.1. Taxonomy (GTDB): domain Bacteria; phylum Actinomycetota; class UBA4738; order UBA4738; family HRBIN12; genus DASSJM01. Next base: position 4,700 of record DATEQE010000153.1, on the reverse strand, counting down.
GGTTGGTCCTGCTGCCCGGAGCCACGCATGCCGGCGTCGTCGAGGTCGAGCAGATCGGGTTCCCGACGGATCTGATCCGCAGCGACCTCGTGCTGGTCGAGGCCGAGGACGTCGCGGCGATGCTGCCGGCCCGCGAGCCCGACACGCACAAGCGCTCGGCAGGGTACGCGGTCGTGGTTGGCGGCTCGAGGCTGATGACGGGGGCGGTCGCGCTCGCCGGGACCGCCGCGTACCGGGCCGGCGCCGGCCTGGTCGCGGTGGCGGTCCCCGAGAGCATCCTGCCGGTGACGCAGGGAGCGGTCCGCGAGGCCGTGTTCGTCGCGCTCCCCGAGACCGAGGCGGGGACGGCGGCGGGCGGCTCCGCTCGCCTCGACGAGGTGCTCGGACAGGCGGGCTCGCTCGCCGTGGGGCCGGGGATGACGACCGACGAGCGCACGGCGGCGTGGATCCGCGAGCTCGTGCGTTCGAGCGAGGTACCGGTGGTCTTGGACGCCGACGGCCTGAACGCGTTCGCGGGGCGCGCGGAGGACCTCGCGGATCGCAAGGCCGACCTGATCCTCACGCCGCACGCCGGCGAGTTCGCGCGCGTCGCGGGGGTCTCGACCGGCGAGGTGGCGGCCGATCGCGTTCGCCACGTCCGCGAGCTCGCGGCGCGGACCTCGGCGACCGTGCTCCTGAAGGGCAGTCGAACGCTGGTCGGGGCGCCCGACGGCACGGTCCGGATCAACCCGACCGGCGGTCCCGTCCTCGCGACCGGCGGGACGGGCGACGTGCTGACCGGGATGATCGCGGCCCTGCTCGCGCGGGGTTGTTCGCCGCTCGACGGGGGTTCGGCGGCCGCGTTCGTGCACGGCCTCGCGGGGACGCTCGCGGGCGAAGAGCGGGGGTTCGGCACGACCGCCTCCGACGTGCTCGAACGCGTCCCGACGGTGATGCGAGAGGTCGTCGGCGGGTGACGCGGTACCGTCCCACGGTCGCCGAGATCGACCTCGACGCGATCGCGCACAACGTCCGGCTGCTCCGACCGCCCGGGGCCGAGCTGATGGCCGTCGTGAAGGCCGACGGGTACGGGCACGGCGACGTCGAGGTGGCGAGGGCGGCGCTCGAGGCGGGGGCCTCGAGGCTCGGGGTCTCGCTCGTCGAGGAGGGGCTCGGGCTGCGCGATCGCGGGATCGACGCGCCGATCCTGGTCCTGGTCGAGTTCCCGCCCGGCTCGGAGAAGGAGGCCCTCGAGCGCGGACTGACGCCGACCGTGTACACGGACGAGGGCGTGGCGGGCGTGGCCGAGGCCGCTTGGGCGCTCGGCCGTCCGGCGGGCGTGCACCTGAAGCTCGACACGGGGATGCATCGGGTCGGTCTCTGGCCGCCCGAGGAGGCCCCGACGTTCGCGCAGCGCATCCTCGAGGCCGGGCTCGAGCTCGAGGGCCTGTGGACGCACTTCGCCGACTCGGAGCTGGACGACGCGGGGACCCTCGAGCAGCTGACCCGGTTCCGCGCGGCCGCCGACGCGCTCGCGGCGGTGGGGATCGCGCCCGGGGTCCTGCACACGGCGAACAGCGGCGCCACGATCCGGCTCCCGCAGACCCACCTCGACGTGGTGCGCCCGGGCGCGGCCGTGTACGGGATCGACCCCGGGGGCGGGCTCGCCGGCCCCTTCGGCCTGCGGCCGGCGCTGTCGTGGCGTTCGGCCGTGACGATGGTGAAGCGGCTGCCGGCAGGTGAACGGCTCTCGTACGGGGGCCGGTACGCGCTCGGGCGGGACGCGACGATCGCCACCGTGCCGGTCGGCTACGACGACGGGTTCCCCAGGCAGCTCGGGGGCAGGGCCGAGGTCCTGATCGGTGGGGGTCGCCATCCGGTCGTCGGGACGATCACGATGGACCAGATCCTCGTGGACTGCGGCGACGCCTCCATCGCGCCGGGCGACGAGGTGGTGTTGATCGGCACCCAGGGCGCCGATCGCGTCCCGGTCGAGGAGCTCGCCGAGCGTGCCGGCACGATCGCGCGGCACATCGCGACCGGGATCGGCGGACGCGTCCCGCGTGAGTATCCGGCCGCGGAAGGACGACCCCGATGAGCCGCAAGCGCACGGCCCTGGTCACCGCCGGCATCGCCGCCGGCGCGGTCGCGGGCGGTGTGATCGGTCGCACCGTGCTGAACTCGCGGCGGCGGCCCGACCCCGAAGCCGACGAACACCTGTCCGAGCTCCCGCCCGAGGACCTCGGACCGATCCGGTCCTTCGACGGCACCGAGCTCGCCGTGCGAGCCGCGGGCGATCCCTCCAAGCCGACGATCGTGTTCGTGCACGGGTTCAGCCTCGACATGACGACCTGGCACTACCAGTGGACCGGGCTGTCCGACCGCTACCGGTGCGTCCTGTTCGACTTCCGCTCGCACGGCCGGAGCGCCCGGGCCGCGGGCGGCGACCTCTCGCCGCTCGCGTTCGGTCACGACCTCGCGGCCGTCCTCCGGGCGGTCGGTGACAAGCCGGTGCTGGTGGTCGGGCACAGCTTGGGCGCGATGTCGATCCTCGCGATGGCCGAAACCCAGCCCAAGCTGTTCGGGGATCCGGTCGCGGGCGTGGTGTTCGTGGGGTCGGCCGCGAGCGATCTCGTTCGAGGCGCGTTCGGCTCGATCACCGAGCTGCTACGGCCGCGGCTGGGTTCGCTCCGGCAGGCGGCCGGACGGGTGAACAGGCTCCGGCGGTATGTCCTATCGAGCCCGCCCGACGTCGCGCAGCTGATCGCCCGGGCGACGCAGTTCGGGCCCGACGCCTCGCCCCACCTCGTCCGCTACGTGGTCGGTCTCGCCGCTCGGGCACCGTCCGAGGTCTGGACCGACGGGCTCGCGGGTCTGTTGGAGCTGGACCTCCGGCACGCCGTGAAGCACATCGCCGTGCCGGCGATGGTCCTGGTGGGCGAGCAGGATCGCATGACGCCACCCTCGTCCTCGGTCGCGCTCGCCGGTGAACTGCCTCAGGGCCGCCTCGAGGTGATCCCGAGCGCAGGCCACTTCCCGATGATGGAGGCGCACGACGAGTTCAACCGGCGGCTGACGTCGTTCGCCGCCGAGGTGCTCAAGCCGCGTCGGAGCCGGCGGAGGAGCGCATGAGCGCGCGCGAGGCACGGTCGTGATCACGCGGGTGGAGGGGATCAGGGTCGGCCACGCGACCGACCGCGCAGGGATCACGGGGTGCACCGTGGTCCTGTGTCCGCCCGGGACCACCGGGTCGGTCGACGTGAAGGGCGGGGCGCCGGGGACGCGCGAGACCGACGCGATCCGGCCGGGCACCTCTGTCGACGTGATCCACGCGGTGCTGCTGACCGGCGGGAGCGCGTTCGGCCTGGCCGCGGCGGGCGGGGTCGTGCGCTGGCTCGAGGAACGGGAGATCGGGTTCGACGTGGGGGTGGCGCGGGTCCCGATCGTGCCGGCGGCCGTGCTGTTCGATCTCGCGATCGGCGATGCCTCGGCCAGGCCGGACGAGGCCGCGGGGTACGCCGCCTGCGAGGCGGCTTCGGACCGCGACGTCGAGGAGGGGAGCGTGGGGGCGGGGACCGGCGCGACGGTCGCCAAGCACCCGGACCCGGCCGCGTGCTGGAAGGGGGGCGTGGGCAGCGCGGCGGTCGAGGAAGGCCAGGTCGTGGTCTCTGCACTCGCCGCGGTCAACGCGCTCGGGGACGTGATGGACGAGGACGGCACGCCGATCGCCGAGAACCGCAACCCGGACGCCGAGCCCCAGCGCTGGCCCGGCGCGAACACCACGCTCGCGGTCGTCGCCACGAACGCGGCGCTGTCCAAGGAGCGGGCGCAGCTCCTCGCGCAGGCCGGGAACGAGGGGCTCTCGCTCGCCGTGACGCCCGCGCATACGATGTGGGACGGCGACACCGTGTTCGCGATCGCCACCGGTGAGGTCGACGCGCCCCAGCGGGACCTCGAGGCGATGGCTTCGCGGGCGGTGGCCGAGGCGATCCGGCGAGGCGTCCGCGCCGCCGGTCCGCTGGGGGGAGTGCCCGCGATCGGGCCGACGATGGGGGAGGCGGGATGAGGACGTTGGCGGAGGCGGCGCTCGACGCGTCCACCTGCACGAGGTGCCGGCTCTCGCAGGGGCGGACCCACGTCGTGTACGGGGTCGGCGATCCGGGCGCGGATCTGATGTTCATCGGAGAGGCCCCCGGATTCCACGAGGACAAGCAGGGCGAGCCGTTCGTCGGGGCCGCGGGCCAGCTGCTGAACCAGCTCCTCGGCGAGATCGACATTCCCCGGGACGACGTCTACATCAACAACGTCATCCTGTGTCTCAGGTACAACGCGTTGATCCAGCTGGGCGACGGCTCCTGGGAGAGGATCGGACGCCTGGTCCGGTCGCGTTATGACGGCGATGTGATGTCCGTGGACGGGGGCGGACATCTGATCCCTCGAAGGGTCGTTGGTTGGCACGCATCCCCGTTGTTGGGGCGGCGAGTTCTCCATCTCACGTACCGCACCGCAAAGCGCGCTGGCAGGGGACGCGTCTCGATCCAGCTCACAGAGGATCATCCGGTTCTAACTGACCGGGGGTATGTGGCTGCACGAGACTTGAGGTCTGACGATCTCATCGCCACAGGACAGGGTTTGACGGATCTCGAAGCGGACGTGATCTGCGGAACAGTGCTTGGTGACGGCCATCTGAACGCTCACAGCTCCCACCTGTCTTTCTCTCA